>CALVZR010000142.1 GCA_944372565.1 uncultured Clostridia bacterium
GGACGGAAAGAAATTCGGCAACCATTACCACGCGGCGATCTCTTTGCACGGCGCGGGCGACCCGTATAAGATTACGGGCAGCGAATTTACCGTGCTCACCTGCCATAACGGCACGGACGTTCTGGCAAACGATATGAAGATCGAAACGAAAGCCCGTTGAAAAAGGGCATAAAAAAACGGCGGTTTTTACCGCCGTTTTTTCGTTTGCGGAAAACACCGTTTGGGGAGCTCCGGTTTTTGCCGTTGCCGCGCCCGTGAATGCGCGGCAACGGCAAAAACCGCCCGAACGCTCTTTTTTTCCTTTCCGCCGCTTTTCAAAAAAATTTTTTCTTTTTTTATAAAACTCCAATAAAACGCCGCCGCCGATTGTTATATAGACGTAAAACAAAGAACGCAGAGCGTAAAAAAAGGAGGATTGTATGAAAAAAGCAGCTCTGATCCTGTCATTTGTGGTATTGGTTTCGGGTTTTGCCATGGTTTTCGGCGCGTGTAACGATAAGCCGGACGCCACGGCGGAAACCTACGTGGCGATGGATATCAATCCCTCGCTCGAACTGGTGCTCGACGGCGACGAAAAGGTCATCGCCGTGCGCGCGCTCAACAAGGATGCGGAAATTCTGCTCTACGGCGCGGAGGGCATCGTGGGCGCGAAGATCGGCGACGCCAGCCGCACCATCGCTTTCCTTGCCGTGCAGTACGGCTATCTCACGGAGGATAATTCCACCGTGGGCGTTACGGTGAGCGGCAAAACACAGGACGCGGAGGGGAACATTCTCTCTTCGATCAACGCGAGCGTGCAAGCCGCGGCGGACGGCGCGGGGCTGCGCGTGGAAATCGTTTCGGACGGCGGATTTCTGCTCAACCAGAAACTGGCGGACTTAAAGGCGCGCTATCCCGAAAACGCCGATATCCAGGCGCTTACGGCGGGCAAATACCGCCTGATGCTGGCGGCGATGAAGGTCGATAGAACGCTCACCGAAGAGAGCGCGGCGGCGCTGAGCGCGCAGCGGCTCAGCGAGATCCTGTACGAAAACGAAAAATATCATCTGGAGATCGCGAGCGAGAAGTTTGAAGAGGCATACGAAAAACTGGTTTTGACCTACGAACAGAACAAGGACGTTCTGCTGGATACCGCATATCTCACGCTGGCGGATAACGGATTGGAAAAGGCGGCGAAGTCCGTGGAATACGTGGCGCTCCGCACCGCATACCGTTCGGTGGAATACTTCGAGGAAATCGAAGGGGAAACGGAGCCCGTGCTCAGCGATGAGCAGCTCGCCGAAATCGCGGCGAAGATCGGCGCGGACGCCGCGGCGTTTATCGACGGCGTGAAGGCGTACGGCGCGGCCACCGAGGACGCGGTGGAATACTATCTCGAAAGCCTGTACCGCAATATGGACGCCGCCGACCGCGAGCGCTTTGAAGACGTTTTGGATGAAGCGGAAGATCTGCTCGAAGAGATCGAGGAGTCTTTGGAAGAGATCTCCGCTGAGGCGCTCGAAGAGATTAAAACGGCGCTCGCCCCCGTGGCGGAATACATCGACGTCCGCATCGACGAGATCCGCGAATATGACGATCTCGAAGATTACGTGCTCGATAAACTGGAAGACCGCATAGAGGATCTGGAAGAATGGTTCGGCAAAAATCTGACGGAGGAAGAGAAGAAAGAGGTTGCCGACGCGCGCGCGGCGCTGGACGGCGAACTTCAAAAACTCCGCGCGGAGTTTGAAAAATCGATGGCGGATCTGAAAACCGAAATCGAAAACGAACTGAAAGAATTGCAGGAAGCGCGCGCCGCCGCGGCGGCATAACGCGGCAGAAAAAGCGCGTTTTTGAGAGTGCGGGCGAAAGCCCGCACTTTTCGCTTATTTAAGGGCGCAGGTCGTCCGGGCGGGAGCGTTTCGCGCAAAAAACGCCTTATCTTCGCCTAATGTTTGACAAAAGGCAGGGGCGTATAGTAAAATCAAAAGAAAACGGAGGGGCGCATGGACATCGAAAAACTCGATAAATTCGCGAAGTTTCTGCACGTGAAGGGGCTGGTGAAGATGACGATCAAACGGCCGAAACGCGGAAACAAACATTTTGCCGCGAAAAAATTCAAGGGGCTTCGCGCGGAAGAGTTCCATGTGGACGGTTTTTTGTGCGTGTGCGCGGACGACGGCGAGCGCGCAAAGGCGCACATCGTATTCCTGCACGGCGGTTCGTACGTGGCGGAGGGGCTGTTGCTGCACCGCAAGTTTATGGAAAGGCTGATCCGCGAATACGGATACAGGGTGACGTATATCGATTATCCCCTCGCGCCCGAACACGGGGCGAAGGAAACGCACGCCGTGCTCGCCAAGGCTTACGGCGCGCTGAAAAACAAGTTTCCCGAGGACGAGTTCGTCTTTTTAGGCGATTCCGCGGGCGGCGGGCTGGCGCTCGCCTTTTTGCAAAAGCTATCGGGCGCGGGCGGCGCAATGCCCAAAAAAAGCGTGCTCCTTTCCCCGTGGCTGGATCTTTCTTTGTCCCGCCCGGAAGCGGCGGAATACGAAGAGAAAGACCCCACGCTCTCCATCGACGGCCTGCTGTTCGCGGGCAGGGAATACGCGAAGGATCTGCCGCTCACCGATCCGCTCTGTTCGCCGATTTTCGGGAGTATGGAAAATCTGGGCGATCTTCTCGTTACCGTGGGCACGCACGAAC
>CALVZR010000143.1 GCA_944372565.1 uncultured Clostridia bacterium
CGGTGGTCGCCATCACGCCGCACGGCGAAGAAAAGGAAGAAGAGGGCGAAGAAGGCGCCGAAACGGAGAACGCCGAAGAGAACGGCGCGGAAACTTCCGCCGCTCCCGACGCTGCGGACGGCGAAACGCCCGCGGAAGAATAAAAACAAATAGAAAAAACGAGCAGCGCCCCGCGTTCCCGAAATCGGGAACGCGGGGCGCTTTGCAAAACCGCCTGCGCCGTTATGAACGCTAAAATGAAAGGGCATCAGTGGCCTGCGGCGAAAGGTCGTCAGCCGCCTGCGCCGTTGTTTGGTGCTGAATTTAAAGGGCGTTTGCAGACAGCTCCGCCAAGGGCGCTTATGAAAAGTCATTTGTTGAGTTCGGCTATAAAGGCGTTTTTCTTTACCGTGAGCTGCACCCAGGCGGGCCGGAACCCGCTTCTGATCGCAGTGCGCGCCGATCTCACGTTGGACCACGCGCAGCAGTAAAACGGCACTTTTCCCTCGCGCAGGATTTCCCGCGCGAGCAGGGAGGTCAGCGCGGAGGCGACGCCTTTCCTGCGGTAAGCGGGCAGAACGTCCACGCCGATCTGCCGCATCTCTTCGCAGTCTGCCGAACAGCCCGCCAGCCCCACGATCTCGCCGCCGTCGAAAGCCGCCGCCGCGAGCACGTCGAGCTGTTTTCTCTTTTCGCACAGGGCGTTGCTCCACTGCGGCAGATAGAGGCCTGCAAAATCCGCGGGGCGCAGAAGTCTGATTTCATAGCCGCAGGAAAGGGGAGAAATCGCCGCCGTGTCGGGCAGAAAATATTCCGCCATAAAGCAGACGTTCATATCGAATTTTTGCAGTTTTTCCTGCAAAACGACGAGATTGGGCGTTTCAAAGCAGTGCTCCGCGGGATATTTGGAAAGAAATTCTTCCGCCGTTTCCCGCAGTTCTTCCGAAACCGACGCCACCACGCAGTTTCCGTAAGACGTGAAATCGCACAAAAAAGGCAGATCGAGGTATTTCCGCGCCCGCCCGTCCTTCCGCGAGAGGACGATTTTATGTTTTTCCCCTTCAAAATCTTCCGGAAGGCAGCCGCTGTCTATGGCGGATTGTTGTAGTGCGATCCGCAGAATTTCCGAATTGGTCATTTTCCGTTCTCCGAATTATAGCGTTTTATACGAAAAAAGGGGAGGGCTTGAATAAGCCGTCCCCGAAATCGCCGTTTGAATTGAATTATTGCGAAACTTTCACGATGGTGTCGTAGATCTTTTCGCCGCGGGAGAGTTTTTCCGCCATTTTGCCGAACATTTCGGGCACGTCCGCATAGGAACATTCCTCGATCTGCAGTTTTGTCAGGTTGCACGCCCTGTTCGCGATGAGGTTGATGCTCGAAGATATGTAGCCGTATCCCGTGTTCACGAAATGTAAAATGAGCTGTTTTCGCGCGGCGGCGGTGTAGGAAAAGGAGTTGTTTTTCCCCGAAAGCCCGGTAAACGCCACGTGCGCGTTGTAGCCCGCAAGCTGGAAGGCGTTTTTGGGGGAGATGTCCCCGTCGGAGATATACACCACGCTCTTTGCCATCCTGCCGCCCGTGATGGAGGAAACCTCTTTCACCCAGTTATCGTCCTTGCCGAGCGTATAATAAACGCCGCAGTTCTTTGCGCATTGCAGGTTTTCCTCGTCCGTATCGATCAAGATAGGCACCGCCTGATAGTAGATGAGCAGCTGGCAGAAGATATTGCCGAAGTTGTTCGCCCCGATCACGACGATGTGATCGCCTTTCTGAATATCGAGCTTATCGATCACCGAAAGGGAAAGGGAGATGTGTTCGATAAAGAGCGCGTCGTTATCGGAAACGCTTTCGGGCAGGTAATAGAGATTGGAAGATTCCGTGGTGACGAAGTTCCGCAAAAATACGTTGAAGTTTTCGCCCGCGATGCGGAGATCCGAACATTTGCCCGGCTCGTTGTTGTTGCAGTTGAAACATTTTCCGCAGGCGACCATGGGGCTGATATAAACCCGCGTGCCCTGCTTTAAGTCGAACAAATTCTGCCCCGGTTCGCTCACGAGCCCGATGCCGTAAGAGCCGGGCACGTTCTGCGGTTCGCCTTTCGCGAAATGCAGCGCGTCGTTCAACGTGACGAGGGCTTTCGTCACCATCACTTTGGTTTCGGTGGTTACGTCGAAAGATTCCTCGATGTTTCTGTCCTCGATCCGCTCGGGGGCGGTGATGTGCCAACCCTGCATAATACCTCCGTAAAACGCGTTGCGTCACGCCGTGATGCCGCGCTTTTACCTACGATAAGTATATTACAAAATCCCAAAGAAAGCAAGCAAAACGCGGCACTAAAAAATTTTTCGCTATCCGCGCTCAAATTGTTGACTAAACGGAAAAAATATTATATAATCTTTAAGAAATTGCGAAAACAGGGGGCAAATGCGCGCCCGAGTTCAAAGAGGAGAAGTTCTTATGAAGAAAGACATACATCCCGATTATCACGAGGTTACGGTTGTGTGCGCTTGCGGCGAAACCTTCAAAACGGGTTCGACGAAGAAAACCGATACCATCAAAGTGGAAATCTGCAGCAAGTGTCATCCGTTTTTCACGGGCAAGCAGAAGCTTGTCGATACCGGTGGTCGAGTAGATAAGTTCAACAAGAGATACGGAATTGAACGGCATTGAGGAAGAGAGAAATTCGGCTTTAAGGGTAAAGATTACGCTTGAAGCCGTTTTTTTTGACCGAAAACGGGAGCGGGCTGCGTGAAAAACAAAGAGGGAAAGAAAAAAAAGACGTCTGTCGGCGGGCAGGCGGTGATGGAAGGCGTGATGATGCGGGGAAGAACCGCCATGGCAACCGCCGTGCGGGATGCCGACGGGATTATCCGCATCGAGAGCGAGCGCGTCACTCCGCCCGAAAAACAGAAAAAGATTCTCTGCTTTCCCGTCATCCGCGGGATGGTTAGTTTTGTGATGTCCTTCGTTACGGGCATGAAAACGCTCACCCGTTCGGCGGAAGTTTTCGGCGAGGGAGAGCCTTCCAAATTTGAAAAGTGGATGGCGGAAAAACTGAAAATCAACGTGATGAGCGCGGTGATGTTCGTTTCCGTCGTGCTCGGCGTCGCGCTGGCGGTGGGGCTGTTCATCGTGCTGCCCATTCTCGCGCGGCGGGGGATAGAGCTGCTCGTCGGCGGCGGATTCGCCTTTTCGGTATGGGCGAAAAACTTCATCGAAGGCGGGTTCAAGGTGCTCATCTTCGTGGGGTATATCCTGCTCATCTCGATTATGAAGGATGTGCGGCGGCTTTTCATGTATCACGGCGCGGAGCATAAAACCATCGCCTGTTACGAAAAAGACCTGCCTCTCACGCCCGAAAACGCCAAAACGTGTTCGCGCATCCACGATCGGTGCGGCACGACGTTTTTGGTGTTCGTCATCATCATCTCCATTCTCGTTTCCGCCCTCGTGGAATCGCTCTTCGCCGTTTACGGCGTGAGCGTGGAACGTATCTGGCGCGTGCTTTTGAAAATCGCCCTCCTGCCCGTCGTGGCGGGGCTTTCCTACGAACTTTTGAAAGCGCTCGCGAAAACCGATTCCAAACTCGTTCTCCCCATCAAACTGCCGGGGATGCTTTTGCAGCGCATCACCACGCGCGAGCCGGAAAACGAAATGCTGGAAGTCGCCATCGCCGCCTTCAACAAGGTGATGGAACTGGACGCCGATCCTTCCCTTCCCACGGAAAAATTCGCCGTGCCCGAAAAGTGCGGGGAAGTGACGAAACGGGTGCAAAAGCGGCTGGCGGAAGGCGGCATCGGGGAAAAAGCCGAGGCGGAGTGGATCGTTTCGATCGCGCTCGACATCAGGCGGAGCGAGGTGTACGGCGATACGCTCGTTACCCCGAAAAAGGCGGAAAAGATAGACGGGCTCGTTTCCGAGCGCCTGAGCGGAAGGCCGCTCTGGTACTGCGTGGGCGATACCGAATTTTACGGATATAAAATTAAAACGGACGAGCGCGCGCTCATTCCGCGCTGCGAAACGGAAGAACTCGTGGGCGCGGCGCTCCGCCGGATCGGGGCGGAAGACGAAGTGCTCGATTTATGCACGGGGAGCGGCGCGATCGCCGTGGCAATCGCCAAAAAGAGCGGCGCGAAGGTAACCGCGAGCGACGTTTCTCCCGAAGCGCTTTCGCTGGCGAAGGAAAACGCGGAGCTGAACGGCGCGGAGATCGAGTTTGTCGAAAGCGACCTGTTTTCCGCGCTCGGGGAGAGGAAGTTCGATGTGATCGTTTCCAATCCGCCGTACGTAAAGAGCGGGGAAATCGCCGGGTTGCAGCGGGAAATCCGCGAATTCGAACCCCTTCTCGCGCTGGACGGCGGGGAGGACGGACTGGAATTTTACAGGCGCATCGCGGCGGAAGCGCGGGCGCATCTGAAAGAGGGCGGCGCGCTCTTCCTCGAATGCGGGGATACGCAGGCGAAAGAGGTTGCGGCGATGTTTGAAAAAACGGAGATCATCTCCGACCTCGAAGGGAAAGAGAGGATCGTAAAGGCGGAATTTTAATGTTCAAAAAACTCGATAAGATGGTGGAGCGCTACCGCAAGCTCACCGAACTCACCGCTTCGGCGGACGTGCTCGCCCGCATGGACGAGTGGAAAAAATATTCCAAAGAGCTTGCGGACATGCAGGAAACCGTCGATAAATATCTCGAATACAAGAAAGCGGAACAAGACCTTGCCGCCGCGAAGGACCTGCTCCTCATTGAAGAGGACAGGGAGATGAAAGCGCTTTTGGAAGAGGAGATCTCCTCCTGCAAAGACAAGCTGGAAAAGATTGCGGCGGAACTCAAAATCCTGCTCATTCCCAAAGACCCGGACGACGAGAAAAACGTCATCATCGAGATCCGCGCGGGCGCGGGGGGCGACGAGGCGGGGCTTTTTGCCTACGATTTATACAGAATGTATCTCAAATACGCCGAGAAAAACCGCTGGAAGTGCGAAGATCTCGATTCCAGCGCCACCGAACTCGGCGGCATGAAGGAAGTTGTCTTCTCGGTC
Organism: uncultured Clostridia bacterium; assembly: GCA_944372565.1. GTDB lineage: Bacteria > Bacillota > Clostridia > Christensenellales > Borkfalkiaceae > UMGS775. Next base: position 5,022 of record CALVZR010000143.1, read on the forward strand.
GCGGGCAGGGGGGTGTATAGCAGGCTCAAATACGAAAGCGGCGTGCACCGCGTGCAGCGCGTGCCCGAAACGGAATCGCAGGGGCGCATCCACACGTCCACGGTTACGGTGGCGGTCCTTCCCGAGGCGGAGGACGTGGAAGTCAATATCGACGAAAAAGATCTGAAGATCGATACCCTTCGTTCGAGCGGCGCGGGCGGGCAGCACGTCAACAAAACGGAATCGTGCATCCGCATGACCCACCTTCCCACGGGCATCGTGGTTTTGTGCCAGGACGAGCGCTCGCAGACCAAGAACAGGGAAAAGGCGATGCGCATTATGAAGAGCCGCCTTTACGATTATTATCAGAGCAAATACGAAAAGGAATATTCCGAAAACCGCCGTTCCCAGATCGGCACGGGGGACCGTTCGGAGCGCATCAGAACCTATAACTTCCCGCAGGGGCGGGTGACCGATCATCGGATCGGCTGCACGCTCTACACGCTGGAATCTTTTATGCAGGGCGATCTCGACGAGATGATCGGCGCTTTGCAGATCGCGGACAGAGAAGCGAAACTCGCCGCCGGAAACGACGATGAAGAATAAAAACGCACAAAGGAGCAAAGAAGTATGGAAGCAACAGCAAGAGTGAAGAACATCGCACCGTCTTTGACGCTGGAGATTACCGCCAAAGCCAAAAAAATGAAAGCCGAAGGCATTTCCGTCATCGGATTCGGCGCGGGCGAACCGGACTTCAATACGCCCGATTACATCATCGAAGCGGCGAAAAAAGCGCTCGACATCGGGTTTACAAAATATACGCCCGCCTCGGGTATGCCCGAACTCAAAAAGGCGATCTGCGCGAAATTCAAAAAGGATAACGGGCTGGATTTCACGGAAGATCAGATCGTCGTTTCTTCCGGCGCGAAATCTTCCCTGTACCACGCCATCGAAGCCATCGTGGAGGAGGGGGACGAAGTCCTTCTGCCCTCGCCGTACTGGCTCACATACCCCGAACTCATCGCGCTTGCGGGCGGCAAAACCGTTTACGTGAAAGCGGGCAAGGAGCAGGGATATAAGGTTACGGCGGACGATTTGAGGAAAGCGGCGACGAAAAAGACCAAGTGCCTGATCTTCCACTCGCCCAACAACCCCACGGGCGCCGTCTATACGAAGGAAGAGGTCGCCGAGATCGCGAAATTCGTGGAAGAGAGCGGCATCTACGTCATCGCGGACGAAATTTACGAAAAACTCGTTTACGGCGGGGCGGAGCATTACTCCATCGCGCAGTATTCCGAAAAGGTGAAGGAACAGACCATCGTCGTGAACGGCGCTTCCAAAACGTATTCCATGACGGGCTGGCGCATCGGCTATCTCGCCGCGCCGAAAAACATCGCCAAGGCGATCGGCAGCATGCAGTCGCACACGGCGAGCAACCCGTGCTCCATCGCGCAGTACGCCTCCGTCGCGGCGCTGAACGGCGGCGAGGACTTCATCGCGAAGATGCACGCCACCTTCGACGAGCGCCGTAGGTATATGGTGGGAAGGCTGCAGAAGATGAAGGGCGTGATCTGCCCCGAACCGATGGGTGCGTTTTACGCGTTTGCCGACGTTTCCGCGCTTTACGGCAAGAGTTATAAAGGAAAGAAAATAGAAGGGTCTTTGCAGTTTGCGGACGCGGCGCTTTCCGAAGGAGTGGCGCTCATTCCCGGCATCGCGTTCGGCGACGATCATTCCGTGCGGCTTTCGTACGCCATCTCGATGGAAGACATCAAAGAGGGGCTTGACAGGCTGGAAAGATTCATCTCCGAACTGAAATGAGGACAAAAATGATAGAATTCAACAAAAATAAAAACGTATTGCAGGAAAAGACGTACGAATACGAATTGCAGGACGTGGCGGAGCCGCAGCTCTTCCGCGATATGTTCGAATACAGCAGCGTGCCGAAGGTCATCTTCAACTTC
>CALVZR010000144.1 GCA_944372565.1 uncultured Clostridia bacterium
CCGTCATCACCACCTTCACGTCCAGCTTTTCTTCCGCGACGCGGCGTTTGAATTCATCTAAAATCATTCTCGAATGCCCCGAAGTGCAGCCCGTTCAGCCGCACACGAGCACCGTTCTCTCCCCGCCGTAATCCTTTTCCGCGGCGCGGGGTCCCATTGTTTTCAAGGCGCGCGCCTTGATTTCTTCCAACTTTTTGATATCCATGTTCTTTCCCCCGTCAGTCGGCGTATTTCGCCAGAACGGCGGCAACTTTATCCGCCGTGAGTTTGCCGTAAACGTCGTCGTTGACCGTCATGACGGGCGCGAGTCCGCAGCAGCCGATGCACCGCGTGGCGTCGATGGAGAATTTACCGTCCGGCGTGACCTGCCCGGCGCTTACGCCGAGGATCTTTTCCACCTCCGCGAGAATATCTCCCGATCCCTTGACATAGCAGGCGGTGCCGAGGCAGACGCCGATTTTGTATTTCCCCTTAGGCATCAGCGAGAACTGCGAATAAAAGGTCGCCACGCCGTACACTTCGGCGAGCGAAACTCCCAGCTCTTCCGCGATGATCTCCTGCACCTCTTTGGGCAGATATCCGTAGATGCCCTGCGCCGTCTGCAAGGCTTCCATCAGCGCGCCTTCCCTGCTTTTGAGCGCCGCGAGCGCCTTGCGCAGTTCGGTTTCCTGTTCCTTGGTCCCGTTGAAGGGGACCGTGCATTTTTTACCCATCCTGACCTCCGATTCGTGCCGCGGACACGCCCCCGCATCCGCGACCTTTCCTATTCTATCACAAATTTCTTCTTTTTTCAACAAAATACAAACGGATTCGGGGCTTTTTTCGGGAAAAATTTATCGATTTGTCAAAAAAGGAGCGCGCGGCAAACGCCGCGCGCTCCTTTTTTGCTTTTTCGCAGACAAAAATACGAAAAATTCCCTTTATTTTCCTTTATTTTTCCGCCTTGTCGCCGCCCTTGGCGACCATATCTTCGAGCTCTTTCAAAAACGCGGAAATATCCTTGAACGAGCGGTACACCGAGGCGAAACGCACGTAGGCGACCTCGTCGATCTCTTTGAGCCCGTCCATCACCATTTCGCCGATCTCCTTGCTGGTGATCTCCTGATCGAGGGAATTGTGCACCTTTTTGGAAATATCGTCCACAAGTTTATCGATCTTATACATGGGCACGGGGCGCTTTTCGCACGCCTTGATGATGCCGTTTTTCACCTTGCTCGGGTCGTACGCCTGGCGGTTTCCGCCGTTTTTCACCACGAGCACGGGCGTGGTTTCCACCGTTTCGTACGTCGTGAACCGACGGCCGCAGGACACGCACTCCCTGCGGCGGCGGATGATCGTGCCCTCCTCCGTGGAGCGGGAATCGATCACCTTGCTTTCCATGCACCCGCAGTACATACACTTCATCTTTCTTTCCTCTTTTTCTGCCTTTGTGCTTTCATTTTATCATTTTTTTTCGCGTTTGTCTATATTTTTTCGGTTTTTTACACACATTAAGAACGGAAAAAACCGCCAAAGGGGGCATAATGCTCGTTTTTTGTTATGTACTCGCCGCCGTATATACGCTTTCGGTAAACGTTTACGGCGTGCTGCTCTTGAAATTTCAGAAAAACGCCGATCCCGAAAACCCGGAAGAGCGTGTGAGCGACGGGAAAATTCTGCTCGCCGCCCTGCTCGGCGGCGCGGCGGGTATTTACGCGTTTATGTTCGTATTCAAATACCGCCTGAAAAGTTTCGGCTTTATGATCCTGATGCCGCTGCTCGCCGCGGTGACGGTGTGTTTGTGGATTCTGCTCGCGCGCTGGAACTTCGGCTACTTGCCGCCCGTTCCCATAACCTCGCCCGCCGTGTTTTTTCCGCTGTTTTTCTGCTGAATTGTTTTTCAGCCTTCCGCCTCGATGGGGGTGAAGGCGAATTTTTTCACGTCGAACAGGCCGCGGTCGGTGATTTTCAGCTCGGGGATGACGACGAGCGCGAGGAAAGAAAGGCTCATAAACGGTTCGAGTTCTGCCGAAACGCCCATATCGTGCGCCTTTTTAATCATCCTTTGCAGCCTGCTTTCAAATTCCCCGATGGGAAGACGCGACATCAGCCCCGCGATCTCCAGCGGCAGTTCGTCGGCGATTTTGCCGTTTTCCGCCAGCACCATTCCCCCGCCGATGCGCTCGATCTCCCTGACCGCCGCGTACATATTTTCCGAAGTATCCCCCAGCACAATGACATTGTGCGAATCGTGCGAAACGGTGAGCGCAATGGCGCCGTTTTTCAGCCCGTAGCCCTCGATGAGCCCCAGCCCCACGTTGCCCGTAGCCTTATGCCGTTCCACGACGGCGAGCTTTAAAAGATCGGTGCCGGCAATTTCCGCCTTCCCCTCTTGCAGGGAAACTTTTCTCACGATCTTTTCCGTAACGACGTTTTTTGGCAGCAGGCGGATGACCTTCACGTTCTCCGAACGGGAAACGAGGTCGAAATCCTCCTTTTTCAAACTGCCGATATGCACGGTGTTCAGCACGCGCGGATCGATTTTCTTCTCGCAGGAAAAGAGGGCGCGCCCGTCCTTTGCCGCGAGTTTCCCGTTTTTGAGCACGAACGCCGCGCGGAAGGAAACGAGATCCTCAACGCACACGACGTCCGCCAGATAAAAGGGCGCGATCGCCCCCAGATTTTTCAGCGAATAGCATTCCGCCGCGTTGAGCGTGCCCATCGTAACCGCCGCCACGGGATCCACCCCCTCTTGCACGAGGATGCGCAGGATATTGTCGATATGCCCGTTTTTCACGATGTCGCAGGGGTGGCGGTCGTCCGTGCACAGCAGAAAGCGCCGCATATTCTTTTCGTTGACCGCGGCGGCGTTTTTCGCGGCGTTGCGCGTGGCGGACCCCTCCCGCAGGTGCACGTACATTCCCCGCGCGAGTTTTTCTTCGATCTCTTCTTTCTCCACGCATTCGTGATCGGTGGAAATCCCGCCGCAAAGATAGGCGTTGAGTTCCTTCCCCGTAAGGGAGGGCGCGTGCCCGTCCACCGTCATCCCGCGGGAAGCGGCGAGGCAGAGTTTTTCCACGTCGTCCTCCGCGCCGCCGATCACGCCCGGATAGTTCATGAATTCCCCCAGCCCGTGGATATACACATCGGAAAGATGCTCTTTCACGGCGGCGGCATCGAGCACGGCGCCGCTGTTTTCGTACGGCGTGGCGGGCACGCAGGAGGGAAACATAAATTTCACGGTGAGCGGCGTTCCCGCGCACGCATTAGCGAGGTATTCCATCCCCGCCGTGCCGCACACGTTCGCGATCTCGTGCGGGTCGGCGATCAGCGTGGTCGTGCCGTGCGGCAGGACGGCGCGCGCCAATTCTTCGGGCGTGAGCTGCGCGCTCTCGATGTGCATATGCGCGTCTATCAGTCCGGGAATGAGCGTCTTTTTTTCGCAGTCGATTTCCTGTATTCCCTCATATCGCCCGATGCCCGCGATGCGGTTCCCCGCGATCGCGACGTCGCCCTCTTCCACCGTCTGCGCGAATACGTTCACGATCTTCGCATTTTTTAAAACGAGGTCTGCCTTTTCCCGCCCCGCGGCCACAGCGATCAGCCGTTTCATCGCCTGTTTTTCCCTCTTTTCCTCCTTTTATCTGCCGTTGCGTTCCAAAAACACGCCGTTTTCAAAGCCCTGTAT
>CALVZR010000145.1 GCA_944372565.1 uncultured Clostridia bacterium
AAGAGGTGCGCAAAATTCTCGAAAAAGCGCCCGGCGTGATCGTGCGCGACGATCCCGCAAACAACGTCTATCCCATGGCCATCGACGCCGAGGACAAAGACGAGGTGTTCGTGGGCAGGATCCGCAAGGACGATACCGTGGAGAGCGGCGTGAACCTCTGGGTGGTGGCGGACAACATCCGCAAGGGCGCGGCGACCAACGCCGTGCAGATCGCCCAGAAAGTGATCGAAATGGGCATCGTCGGCTGACGTCGTTTTGCCCTTCGGGGCGTATCCTTTGCGCGGCGGGAGTCGCAAAATACACGTTTCCGCCCGGACGGCGGAAAAGGAGCAGGTTATGAAAAGTTTGTTCAAAGGCACGGGCACTGCGATGATCACCCCCTTCACCGAGGAGGGCGTGGATTATCCCGCGCTGGAAAAACTCATCGAATATCAGATCGCGGGCGGCGTGGACGCGCTCATCGTGCTGGGCACGACGGGCGAGGCCGCCACGCTGACCGACGAGGAATATGCGGACGTTGCGACCTTCTGCATCAGAAAGATCGCGGGGCGCACGAAAGTCATCCTCGGCACGGGTTCCAACTGCACGAGAAAGGCCGTGGAAAAGAGCCGCTATGCCCAAACGCTCGGCGTGGACGGGCTGCTCGTAGTAACGCCCTATTATAACAAATGCACGCAGAACGGGCTGGTAAAATATTACGACGACGTGTGTTCCGCGGTATCTCTCCCCGTGCTGTGCTATAACGTGCCCGCGCGCACGGGCGTGAACATCCTTTCCCGCACGATGGACCGCATCGCGGAAATCCCCAACATCTACGGCATCAAGGAAGCGTGCGGCAATATGGAGCAGATCTGCGAAACGGCGCGTCTGCTGAGCGGCAGATGCGCGCTGTACAGCGGGGACGACAACCTCAACCTCGCCATGCTTTCGATCGGCGCGCAGGGACTGATTTCCGTTGCGTCCAACATCGCCCCGAAGGAAGTGGGCGACGTGGCGCGGCTGTTTTTCGCGGGCAGGCAGGCGGAAGCCATCGCCTTGCAGGAAAAACTGCTCCCGCTCATCGACGCGATGTTCACCGAAGTCAACCCCATCCCCGTAAAGACAGCGGCATCCCTCATCGGCATCGGCACGCCGTACGTGCGCCCGCCCCTCACCGAGCTGGAAGAAGGGCACCGCGCGGAAATGATCGAAGTCCTCCGCGCTTTCGGACTGAACGTAAAGGAGTAAACTTATGAAAATTCTGATTTCGGGCGCGCTCGGCAGAATGGGAAGAGCGGTTTTCGCCGCGGCGAGCGCCAGCGAAGATATCGAAGTCGCGGCGGGGGTAGATCTCAACGCGGAAAAAAACGATCTGCCCTTCCCCGTTTACGCGGCGTTTTCCGCGGTGAAGGAAAAGGCGGACGTCATCATCGATTTCTCCTCTTCCTCCACCCTCGAATCCCTGCTCGCCTACGCCGGGGAAAATCATATCCCCGCGGTGCTGTGCGCCACGGGCTATTCGGAAGAACAAAACAAAACCGTCCGCGCGGCGGCCGAAAAACTTCCCCTTTTCAAGTCGGCGAATATGTCCGTGGGCGTGAACCTGCTCATCGACCTCTGCCGCAAAGCGGCGAAGGCCCTCCCCTCGTTCGACGTGGAGATCATCGAAAAACACCATAATCAGAAAGCGGACGCCCCCTCGGGCACCGCGCTAATGCTGGCGGACGCCGTGCGCGAAGTGCGCCCCGAAGATCATTACGTTTACGGGCGGCAGGGAAAGCCCGGCAAGCGCGATCCGAAGGAGATCGGCAGCCACGCCGTGCGCGGCGGGAACATCGTTGGCGAACACGACGTGCTCTTTGCGGGCGCGAACGAAACGGTTACGCTTTCGCACGCCGCGGCGAGCAGGAACGTTTTTGCGGACGGCGCGCTCAAAGCCGCGCGGTACCTTCTCGGCAAGGGCGCGGGGCTTTACAATATGGAAATGCTCATCAAAGAGCTTTGAGAACATGATCGAAGAGAACGTGCGCGCGATTCTGCAGGAGATCGCCGCGGGCAACAATCTGGGAGAAAAGATCACGCTCGTCGGCGCAAGCAAGACCGTTTCCCCCGAAAACATCAATCTCGCCCTTTCCTGCGGGCTGAAAACGGTTGCCGAAAACAAGGTGCAGGAATTCACCGAAAAATATCCGCTCGTTCATTGCCGCAACTATCAGTTCATCGGGCATTTGCAGAAGAACAAGGTGAAATACCTTATCGGGAAGGTTTCGCTCATCCAGTCGGTCGATTCGATCCCGCTGGCGGAAGAGATCGACCGCCTTTCGCAAAAGCACGGCGTTGCGACCGGCGTCCTCGCGCAGATAAATATCGGCAGAGAGCAGACGAAATCGGGCTTTCCGCCCGAAGAGGCGCTCGCCGCCGCCGAAAAACTTTCCGCTTTTCCCAATCTTCGCCTGAAAGGGCTGATGGCGATGCTTCCCGCAGGCGCGGAAAGCGGATATTTAAAAGATTTATGTTTGCAAATGCGGGAATTTTATGATATAATCAAAAAGAGATACGAAGGGATCGAGCACCTCTCCGTGGGCATGAGCGAAGATTACAAAATCGCCGTGGCAAACGGCAGCAATATGATCCGGCTGGGGAGCGCGATCTTCGGAAGAAGAAATTACGAGGGGTAAAAAATGGGGCTTTTCGATTTTTTCGGCAGGGAAAGACGCGGCGTTGAGGACGAGAGGGGGCGCAAAATGTCCTTCGACGCGTTCAGGACGGGCGAATTTTCCGATACCCCCCGGCAAAACGGCCCCCTTACGGTGTTTCACCCCAAGTCTTTCAAAGACGTGGAGAACATCATCTCCACCCTCAAAAAGGGACAGCAGGCCATCGTGTATTTAAACGAGCTGACCACCGCCACGGGCTACCGCGTGCTCGATATGCTCAGCGGCGCGGTGTTCGCGCTCGACGGCGGCGTTTACGAGTTGGAAAACAACGTGTTCATCTTCACCCCCAACGGCATCAACGTGAAATAGCTTGCGGCGCGGAGAAATCCGCGCTGTATTTCTTTCGCGCAGACCTCGTTTGCGCAATCTGCGAATTTATTTGTTACGGAGAAAAATATGGAAAAAAATCAGACCGTCGTCGTGCTCGATTTCGGCGGACAGTACAAGGAACTCATCGCGCGCAGAATCCGCGAAACGCACGTGCATTCCGTCATCCTGCCCTGCACGACGAGCGCGGAGGAACTCAGGAAACTCGCTCCCATCGGCATCGTGTTCACGGGCGGGCCGAACAGCGTTTACGAAGAAGGCGCGCCCGCGTGCGACAGGGAAATTTTCCGCCTCGGCATCCCCATCCTCGGCATCTGCTACGGCATGCAGTTTATGGCGCACGCCCTCGGCGGCGCCGTTTCCCCCTGCGAAGTGAGCGAATACGGGCAGGTGAAGGTACATATCGAAAACGCCTGCGCCCTCTTTTACGATCTCGACGAAACGGAAACCGCGCTTATGAGCCACACCGATTACGTCAGCCGCCTTCCCGAAGGGTTCACGCCCGCGGCGCACACCGAACACTGCCCCGTGGCGGCATTTCAGGACCCCGCGCGCAAGTTCTACGGCGTGCAGTTTCACCCCGAAGTGCAGCACACCCCGCACGGCAAGAAAATCCTGAAAAATTTCGTATATAACGTGTGCGGCGCGGCGGGCGACTACGATATGTCCGACTACATCAAGCGGCAGACCGATGCCATCCGCAGGCAGGTGGGCGATAAAAAGGTGCTCCTCGGGCTTTCGGGCGGGGTGGATTCCTCGGTCGCAGCCGCGCTCATCTCCCGCGCCGTTCCCGGCAGGCTGGTGTGCATCTACGTCGATCACGGTTTTATGCGCAAGAACGAGAGCGAAGAGATCGACGCCGTTTTTTCGAAAATGGACCTCGATTTCGTGCACGTGGACGCTTCCGAACGCTTTCTGAAAAAACTCGAAGGCGTGCGCGACCCCGAACAGAAGAGAAAGATCAGCGGCGCGGAGTTCGTGAACGTGTTCCGCGACGAATCGGCAAAACACGGCGACTGCGAATTTCTGGCGCAGGGCACCATTTATCCGGACGTGATCGAATCGGGCGCGAACAACTCCGCGAACATCAAGAGCCATCACAACGTGGGCGGGCTGCCCAAGGATCTGCCCTTTCTCGGGCTGGTGGAGCCGCTGCGCTCGCTCTTTCAGGACGAGGTGCGCGCCCTCGGCAGAAAACTGCATCTGCCGGACTCCCTCGTCAGCCGCCAGCCCTTCCCCGGTCCCGGACTCGCGATCCGCGTGATCGGCGAAGTTACGCGGGAAAAACTGGACATCCTGCGGGAAGCCGACGCCGTGTGGCGGCAGGAGATCGAGGCGGCGAAGGTGAAGGCGGACCAGTATTTCGCCGTGCTCACCGACCTGCGTTCGG
>CALVZR010000146.1 GCA_944372565.1 uncultured Clostridia bacterium
AGAGAAGTTTCGCATAGTCTTTGCACTTTTCGCTCGTTTTGGGGTCGATGATAGTTACGCCCGAAAGGTTTTCTTCCGGGTGGGCCTTTCTGATCTCCTCCTCGTTGCCGAGGAGCACGATCTTCGCGATGCCGCGCGCCTGCGCGTCCCCCGCGGCCTTCACCACGCGCGCGTCCTCCCCTTCGGGCAGGACGATGGTTTTGGAAAGTTTCTTGGCTTTTTCCACGATTTCGTCTAAAATGTTCGACATAAAAGAATCTTTCTCCTGTATTTTAGGTTTTTTCTTTCTTTTCCGCGGATTTTGTAGTATAATAAGGGCGCGGGGACAAGTTCCCGCCGCAAGCGCCGCCGCGGGCTGCGCTTACGGAAATATTATACAACATTCCGTTTCGATTGTAAACGGTTTCGGGAGATTCTTTTATGAAAAATTGCGCGTGCATCGCCGAATACAACCCCCTGCACACGGGGCATCTCAGGCTCATTTCCCATATCAGGGACACGCTTAAAGCCGAAAGGCTGATCGTGGTGATGTCCGGCGATTTCTGCGAGCGCGGGGAAAACGCCGTGATGGACAAATATACGCGCGCCAAACACGCGGTGTACGCGGGCGCGGACATCGTGATCGAACTGCCCGCGGTGTTCGCCACCGCAAACGCGGAGATCTTCGCCACGGGCGCGATGAAGATCATCAAGAGCCTGGGCGTGGCGGACGCGATCTCCTTCGGCGTGGAATCGGGCGACGCCCAAACTTACCGCCGCGCAGCCGCCGCAATGCTGAACGAAACCAAGGAATTTAAACAGGTTCTGAAACGCGAGCTGGAAACGGGCGTTTCCCTCGCGCGGGCGAAGTTCAACGCGGTGAAGGCGCTTAATTTGCCCGATCTCGACGAGGCGCTCGTTTCCTCGCCCAACAACATCCTCGCGCTCGAATACGCGAAGGCGGCGATCAAACTGGGCGCGAACGTGGAACTTTTCCCTTTTCTTCGCGAAAACGCGCATAACGACCCCGTTCTGCGCAAGAGCGTAACGAGCGCGCAGAGCATCCGTTTGCAGCTCGCGGAGGGCAACAAGCGTAAAATCAAAAAATATCTGCCCAAATTCGTCTATGCGGACCTGCCCGAAACGCCGCCCGATTTCCGCGTGCCCGTGACAGCGGCGCTCATGCGCTCCACGGCGAAAGACCTCGCGCGCATCACCGACTGCACCGAGGGGCTGGAAAACCGCATCAAGGCGCTTTTGAAAGACAATCCCGAATACGACGCGCTTTTGGAAAAAGTTTCCACCAAGCGCTACACGCAGGCGCGCGTGCGGCGGATCTTTTTGGCGAACTTCCTCGCGATCGACGAAGATCTCGTGATGCGCTGTTTAAAAAGCGACCTTTACATCAAGGTGCTCGCCATGCGCGCGGACGCCGCGCCGCTGCTCGCGGAGATCAAGGCGAACGCGAAAGTTCCCCTGCTCACCCGCAAGGCGGACTACCGCGCGCTCGAAAAGACCGCGCTCGAATGTTTTGAAAAGGACGCGCTTGCAAACGATTTGTTCAACCTCGTTTCCCGCGGGAAACAGAACGAATATTATACGCTCATCGTCCCCGCCGCGGAAAAATAAATCAAACGCCGAAACATCCCCTCTGTTTCGCAGAGGGGATGTTTTTTTATCTCTTTTTTAGCCGCCCTGCCGCGGCGCTCGCCGCGATTTTTTAAAACTTTTCCCCGCCCCGCGGCGTATGCCGCGGGGCGCATATTTTTTCGGGCGGGAAAATATACTTTTAGCGTATGAACCGCGCCCTTTCCCTCAAAAAAAGGCTGAGCCGCTCCAAAAACGCCCTCCTTTCCCTGCCGGTCGTTCTCGCGATGCTGCTCGTCGCCCTCTCCTCCGAAACGTACGCCCGCGCCACCCTGAACGGCGTGAAATTATGGGCGTTCAATATCGTGCCCTCGGTGTTTCCCTATTTCGTGCTCACGGCGCTGCTCACCTCGCTGGGCAGCGCGGCAAAACTCGCCTCCCGCTGCGCGGGGCTTTCCCGCAGGCTGTTCGGCTGCGGCGGCATGAGCGCGTACGCCTTTTTCATCGCCGCCGTTTCGGGCTATCCCGGCGGGAGCAAGATCACCGCCGAACTCTACGAAAAAAACCTCGTTTCCGCCGGGGACGCCTATAAAATGAGCGGGTTCTGCTCGCTTTCCTCCCCGCTCTTCATCGTGGGAACGGCGGGCGCGATGCTCTTAAAAGACCGCGCCGCGGGTTTCGCCATCCTCGGTGCGCACTTTCTTTCCGTCCTCCTCACGGGAATGCTTCTGCGCGGAAAGAAAACGCGGGAAAACGCCCCGCCGCCCCCCGTTCCCCCCGCCGCGGACAATCTCCTCTACGAAGCCGTTTACGGCAGCGTGATCTCCCTGCTCGTGCTCGGCGGCATCGTTACGGTGTGTTTCGTGCTCATCGAAATGCTGGAAAACATCGGCGCGTTTCTCCTTCCCGTAAAGTTTTTCACCCTGCTCTTCGGCGACGAAACGCTGGCGCGGGGATTCGTTTACGGGCTGGTGGAATGCACCACGGGCATCGCCCGCGCGGCGGAATCGGCGTCCCCGCTCCGCGTTCCCGCGGCGGGCTTTCTGCTCTCGTTCGGCGGAGTTTCGGTGATGGCGCAGTCCGCCGCGTTCTTGAAAAGGGCGAAAATAAAGACCGCGCGCTTTTTCCTTTCCAAATGCCTGCACGCGGTCTTTACGTTTATTTTTCTGTTTGCCTTATCCTTTTTAATTCCGCTATAACGTCCTCTGCGATCTCCGCGGGCACGTAGGGCGAAATATCCGCCCCCGCGTTGATGAGCATGCGTATCGACGTGGAGGAAATGTGCGTTTTACTGAGCGACGCGGGCAGATACACCGTGATGAGCTCGGGATACATTTCCTGATTGTAATAAAACATATTGGTTTCGTATTTGAAATCATCCGCGTTGCGGATGCCGCGCACGTTTACGGTGATGCCCCTTTCTTTCATAAAATCGACGAGCAGCCCGTCGGAATGTTCCACCAAAACGCGCGGCTCGTTCGCATACAGCTTTTCGATGAAAGCAGCCCTGCGCTCCCCGCCGAACAGCGGGGTCTTATCGTGATTGTTGAGCACGGCGACGTGCACCCTGTCGAACATTTTGAGGCATTTTTCCACCACGTCCCTGTGCCCGACGGTGAACGGATCGAACGTCCCCGCGAAAACGCATTCTCTCATATTCTGTTCTCCTTCCGAAAAAACGTGAGATACGCCCTGCCGTATTTCCTCTCGTCCTTTTTTTGCAATCCCGCGATCTCCCCCGTAAAAGGCTCTTCGTGTTCAAAAACGGCAACGCCGTTTTCTTTTAATACGTCCCTTTTCCCGATGATTTCGAGCGCCGCTCCGCCGCTTGCCGAGCGGTACGGCGGATCGAGAAAGATCACGTCGAACTTTTCTTCCGTGTGCGCGAGATAATCCTCCGCGCGCGCCCGCAGCACCTTTGCCGGGATGCCGAGCAGGGCGAAATTTTTTTCCGCAACCTTCGCGCTTTCGGGCGAAACGTCCAAAAACACGCACTCCGCCCCGCGGGAAACGGCCTCGATGCCCACCGCGCCGCTGCCGCAGAACGCGTCTAAAAACCGCGCGCCGGGCGCAAGGCGCAGAATGTTGAACAGGCTTTCGCGCGTTCTGTCCGCGGTGGGGCGGATGGCCTGCCCGCCGAATTCCGCCAGCTTTCTCGAACGGTATTGCCCGCCGATCACCCTCATTTTTTCCGCCGCTCCCGTTTCTTTCTGCGGCGTTTGTCGTGTTTGGCGTTCTCCTGCACGACCTCTTCGATGGGCTTCTGCCCGATCACCGATTTCGCGCCGGGGTGTTCGCCGTAGATCATACGGTTTGTACGCTTGATCTTCTCGTTCTGCCGCTTGACTTTCAGCCCGCCGCACGTATAGGCGATGTGCGTGAGCAGCACGATCACCACCGCGGCGTACAGCGACCAATATACGCTGATGGTGTTGTCTATACAGCGGAGCGGCAGGAAAAACGCCCCGTAGGTGAAGCCGATCGCGCCGGACATCGCCGCGCTGTCCGACCCGCAGAGATCCAAAATGACCTGAATGAGAATCAGGATAATCAGGGGCGCGCCGGCGAACAGCCCGATGAAAATCCCCTTGTATTTTCCGTATTCGGAAACCCTGTCGAAATCGTAATAGTCCCCCGTTTCGGCGATGACGCGGCGCTTGATGTCGTTGGAATGGCGCAGTTTCGCCGCCGTTTCGCCCGATTTGAACACCATCATGAACACCACCAGCCCGTAAAGCCCGAGGTTGAGCGCGAACAGGATGAGTTCCAGCCATAAAAGGTCGTCGCCGATCATGGCGATCGCCATGGCGGTAACCATCGTGAGCAGGGTATAAACCCAGATGACCCAGGTTTCTTTCAGATAATACTTAAACGTTTTCAACTCTTTTCTCCGTTCCTTTTTCGGTGACCAGAAAGTCGAGCGGCACGTCGCCCGCCTCGGTATCGAAAGTTTTTTTATAGACCTGCGCGGCATAGCAGATGCCGATCTTCACGCAGGGGTGCGCGGCGAAAAACCTGTCGTAATACCCCTTGCCGCGGCCGATGCGGTTGAGCGAGGAATCCGCCGCAACGAGGGGCGTAATGCACACGTCTATGCGCGCCGCCTCCTCCGTGCCCTCGGGTTCGGGAATGCCGAAACGGTTGTTTTTCATCTTCGCGCCCGCCCGCACGGCGAGCATGTCCTCCCCCGAAATTTTGGGCACGTAGATGTTTTTCCCCAGATTGAGCAGGCGGGAAATGATGTTCGCCGTGGGAACTTCCCCGCCCACGCCGAGATAGACGAAATAATTTTCCGCGTCCGTAAAGCCTTTCAGCGAAAAGAGATTTTCCTCTATTTTCTCCTCCGCCAGCCGCCTCGTTTCGGGGGGAAGGTTGTCCCGTTTTGCGGAAAATTTCCGCCGCGCTCTCTTTTTCTTCATCTTAAATACACCTTTTCGCACCGCCTCGCCGCGCTGCATAAAATCTCGTAGGGAATGGTGCCGTTTTCCCGCGCGGTGCGTTCGAGGTTTTCCAGCACGTTCCGCTCCCCCCGTTCCCCCTCCGCCGCCGAAAGATCCATACAGCGGTTGTTGAGAAGATCCCCGCTTTTCTGGCGGAAAAGCCCGTCGGCATATCCGTAGCGGTATATGCTCGCCGTGCAGTCCTTTTCGAGCGGCGCGGCGCCGTAGAGAAGGTGCTGCCCCCGTTTCAGGCGGCGCACTTCCACCGTGGGGGCGAAAACCTTCATCGCGGGGGCGACTTCTACGGCGTCGCTCTCAAAAGGTTTATAGCCGTACAGGAGCAGACCTACGCGGCACATATCGAGGTGCACGCCCGCAAGGTATCCCCCGCTCGCCGAAATATGCGCGAGGATATCTCTATTATAACCGTTAATCAATTTATATGCAAGCAAAAATTCGTCGAGTTGCGCCGAAAGGGCGCGTTTTTCTTCGGGCGCGTAAAAATGGGAATACATCCCTTCGAGTTTCACGTTTTTATATCTGTCGAACGAATCGGCAAGCGCCTCCGTTTCCGAAAGCCCGCAGCCCAGGCGGTTCATCCCCGTATTGACTTTGATGTGCGCGCCGATCGTAACGCCCTCCCGTCTGGCGGCGGCGTCGAGAAAGGCGAGCGTTCCGATACGGGAAACGCTCGCCGTGAGGCCGTAGCGCGCGAACAGGCGGGCGTCCTGCAGAAAGGGCTCGGTGAGCACGAGGATTTTTTTATCGATGCCCGCGCGGCGCAGGCGCACGCCCTCTTCCGCGAGCGCGACGGAAAACATATCCGCCACGTCGTAAACGGCGTTTGCGCACATCGCGTCGCCGTGGCCGTAGGCGTCGGCTTTCACGACGGCGTTGAACAGCGCGCCGTCTTTCAGTCCCGCCTTGACGTTCTTTGCGTTTTCACGGATGACTTTCAGATCGATAACGGCTTTGTTGAGCATACTCCATAGTATGCCGCGGCGCGCTTTTTGGCGAATGTTTACGGCTTTTCCCTGCCCGCCCGTTCGGGAAAAGCCGTAAAAAAACGGGCGGAAAATCAGTCTTCCCGCCCGAGCAGATAATCCACGCTTACTTCAAACAACTCCGCAATGCAAACCAGCATGGCAAAACTCGTTTCCCTTTCTCCCCGCTCCCATTTTACGACGGTCGTTCTGTCCACATTCAGCATTTTTGCGAGGTCTTCCTGTTTCCATCCTTTCTCTGACCGCAATTCTTTCAATTTTTTCGCAAACATATCTTTATTGTGTGACAATTTGTCCCATTTTGCTTGACTAGTGACATTTTGCCACTTATAATATTGTATAATGAGAATTGATATAAGATAATAATTAAGCTTGTCATTATACAAAGGAGATATATTTATGGCTATGCTGCAATGCAAAATGTGCGGGGGCGATCTGGAAATAGAACCGGGCGGCGAAATCGCCGTTTGCAAATACTGCGGCTCCAAACAGACCCTTCCGAAACGGGAAACCTCCGCGGCGGACAACGAACGGAAAGCAAATTTTTATAACCGCGCAAATCATTTCCGCAGAAATGCGGAATTCGACAAAGCAGCCGGGCTTTACGAAAAAATCCTCGCCGAATGCCCTGACGACGCCGAGGCGTTCTGGGCGCTCGTGCTGTGCCGTTACGGGGTGGAATATGTGGAAGATCCTTCCACGAAAAAACGCGTTCCGACCTGCCAGCGCACGCAATTTACTTCCGTCCTTGCGGACGAAGACTATCTTTCCGCCCTCCCCCTCGCTTCCCCCGAACAGAAAAAACTTTACGAAGAGGAAGCGAACACCATCGACAAAATCCAAAAGGGCATTTTAGCCATCAGCAAAAAGGAAAAACCTTTCGATATCTTCATCTGTTACAAGGAAACGGACGAAAAGGGCAGGCGCACGCAGGACAGCGTGCTCGCGCAGGAGATCTATTACAGGCTGGCGGACGAGGGATATAAAGTTTTTTTCTCCCGTATCACATTGGAAGATAAATTGGGCGAAGCCTACGAGCCGTATATTTTTGCCGCGCTCAACAGCGCGCGGGTGATGATCGTCGTAGGAACGAAACCCGAATATTTCAACGCGGTATGGGTAAAAAACGAATGGTCGCGGTATCTTTCCCTGATAAAAAAAGGCGCGAAAAAGACGCTTATCCCCGCTTATCGGGATATGAATCCGTATGAT
>CALVZR010000147.1 GCA_944372565.1 uncultured Clostridia bacterium
TTACCGCCTCTTCGAGTTTCTGCGGCTCCACCTTTTCGGAAAGCAAAGCGGAAAAACAAAAATTATACGGCCGCTGCTCCCCGTAAACGGCGGGGAAAATTTTCGCGGCGTTGTCTAAAGGATACCAGTTTTTTTTCTTCATTTTCCTTCCGTGAGGAATTTTACAAAACCGCACACGAGCGCGGGGACGGTGAAATCTTTCTTGTGCGCGTGCGCCCGCAGTTCTTCGTCGTTCCTGCCGCCGAGCAGGGATTTTTTGCGGCAGGTGCTGTCCGAAACGTGGAAGAGCGCCGCCGTTTTGAGCCCGAGGATCTCCGACGCGCAGAACGCGGAAGCCGTTTCCATTTCCAGCACGTCCGCCCCGCGGGCGAGAAATTCCTCGATGTGGAAAAACTGCGCCACGATGGTATCTATACTGAACACCTTGGCATAGGAAAAGGGCTGTTTTTCGCCTTCGAGAAAGCGCACGAGGGCGGCGTTCATCTCCTTATCCGGATAAAACGCCCTGCCGAACGTATCCTTGTTTTCCGCCGCGCTCCCCTCGGTGAAGTAGCGCACGGCGCCGTCGCCGCAAAGCGAGCAGGAAGGGAGAACGACGTCCCCTATGCCGTATTCTTCCTTGATCGCGCCCACCGTGCCCGTAAAGAGCACGCGTTCGCACCGCGAATACGCCAGCGCGCAGATGACTTCGGTCACGTTGCACGCGCCCACCTGAAAGGCGACGAAGGTGAATTTCGCCCCGTCCTTTTCTATGGCGTAGGTCGGAAAAAATCCGTCCGAAAGCTGCGTGACCTTCGCGCCGATGTTTTTATAATCTTCCGCCGCGTTGATGGGCGAGATGACGGCGATTTCCTCCACCTCGTCCCCGCTCACTTTGAGGCGGTTTCTGCACACGTCTTCGGGCGAAATGCCGTAGCGCGCGTAGCATTTTGTAAACGATTCCTTATTCATTGCCTGCCCCTTTTTTAAGAAATATATACGCCTTCGGTCTGTTTTTTCGGCTCGTACGTGCAGTGCACGCCGAGTTTTTTGAGCGTCTGCTCGTCCACGTGGGAGAGCATAACCGTGGAATGCAGTTCGCAGTTTTTCAGGTTGGGCAGCTCGTCGAGCGCGCGCTTCACTTTTGCGTCGTCCACCGCGCAGATGGCGAGCGCGATGAGCACCTCGTCGGTATGCAGGCGGGGATTTGTGCTCCCCATACGGTTGACTTTGAGTTTCTGAATGGGCGCGATGACGGTGGGCGAAAGCAGTTTCACCTCGTCGTCGATGCCCGCGAGCGTTTTGAGCGCGTTGATAAGACAAGCCGAACTCGCCCCGAGGAGTTCGCCCGTTTTGCCCGTAACGATGCGCCCGTCGTTGAGTTCGATCGCCACGGCGGGCTGTCCGCCCGTCAGCGCGGATTTTTCCAGCGCGGCGGGAACCACCCTGCGGTTTTCCGTGGTGAGGTTGAGTTTGCTCATCAGAATCTCTATCTTGCCCACGACCTCTTTTCCAACGCGGCCGCGGCGCACGTCGCACAGCGCGGCGAAATAGCGGCGAATGACTTCCGCCTCCGACGCCTTGCGGCACACCTCGTCGTCGATGATGCAGTTTCCCGCCATGTTCACCCCCATGTCCGTGGGCGAATTATACGGGGATTTTCCCATAATCTTTTCGAGCGTGGCGTTGAGCACGGGGAAAATTTCCACGTCCCTGTTATAATTGACCGCCGCCTGATTGTACGCTTCGAGGTGGAAGGGGTCTATCATATTCACGTCGTTCAGATCGGCGGTGGCAGCCTCGTACGCCACGTTCACGGGGTGGCGCAAAGGCAGGTTCCAGATGGGGAAAGTTTCAAATTTCGCATATCCCGCCTTCACCCCGCGGATATATTCGTGATAGAGCTGGCTCAGACACGTCGCCATCTTGCCGCTGCCCGGCCCCGGCGCCGTAACGACCACTAGTTTCCGCGTGGTGGGCACGTATTCGTTCCTGCCGTAGCCGTTTTCGCTGACGATGAGCGCGACGTCCGAAGGATAGCCTTCGATTTCGTAATGCTTATACACGGGAATGCCGTACATGGCGAGTTTTTTGATAAATCCCGCCGCGCGCGGCTGGTTGTTGAACATAGTCATCACCACGCTGCCCACGTACAGCCCGCGCGAGCGGAACTGATCGATAAGGCGGAGCACGTCCGATTCGTAGGTGATGCCGATATCGCTCCTGTATTTGTTGTGCTCGATGTCCACGGCGTTGATGACGATGAGGATCTCCGCCTCCTCTTTGAGCTCGCAGAGCATTTTCAGCTTGGAATCCGGCTCGAAACCGGGGAGCACGCGCGACGCGTGATGATCGTCGAAGAGTTTGCCCCCGAATTCGAGATAGAGCTTTCCGCCGAACGAATTGATCCGCTCCGCGATCTTCGCCGATTGCATTTTCAAGTACTTCTGATTGTCAAAACCGATCTTATCCATTGTAATTCCTCGCGCCGCACGGCGTTCTTTTTATTCCAGCACGCCGTTTTCCGATAATATTTTCACGAAATTCTTCACGTCGTTTTCCGCGACTTCGCGCGTCACGTCGTATTCTTCGAGCAGTTTTTCGGTCAGCTCCTCCACGCTCGTTTCCTTTCCCAGAAGGTCGAACAGAAATCTGCCCGTTTCGTTCAGCGTGATATAGCCGTTGAAATGTTTCACCGCTTTGCCCGTTGCGACGACGATATCCGCCCCCGCCACCTTTCTCGCAACAAAATCCTTTTTAACCTTCATTTTCCTCTCCTTTTTTCATTTTTTCGTATGCAACCAGCGCCGCTTCCCGCTCCATATTGCATTTCAGGCGGTAAAACGGCACCGCTCTTGCCAGTTCGTCGAACAAATCGAGCAGTTTCATCATGCTTTCCCCGCTCTCCCCCCGCCGGGACTGATTCATCAGAACGCGCAGCCCCTCCGCCGCGCTCACGCGCGCGATCTCGTTCTTTTCGCCCCGCGTGAGCTCGCAGATCGCCGCAATCTCCGCGCGGCCGTTGGTGCTCAAACGGTGCTTGCCGTTCCACGGCGTGCCGTACACGTAAAACTTTCCGCCGACGCGGCGCACAACGGGCTTATCGTCGTTGATCATCACCGCGCGCTCGCCGAACACCTCCCGCCAGAGCCGCGTGTGCGTGGATTTGCCCGTGCCGCTGGGCGCGGCGAACAGATACGCCCTGCCGTCCACCGCCACAGCCGAGGCGTGAAACAGAAAACCGCCGTAATCGTTCAGGATACGGTTGCACAGCGCCCGATAGACCGCGAGGCTCTCGAGGTAGGGCGGCGGAAAGGGCGTTTCGCTCGCCTCCGCTTCCCGCAAAATCTCCTCTTCCCCGGTTTCTATGAAAAAAAACGGTTGTTTTTCCGTCGCGTATTCCGCGCACAGCCTGTGCGTGTATTCGTATTTCGTTTTCAAGGCGAAGGGAATATCCGCGATTTCGTATCTTCTTTCCACACTTTCCATACTTTATTTATTCTATCAAATTTCCCGCCCGTTGTCAACGGCAAACTTTCCCATTCGGGCGGATTTGTTTGATTTATTTTTCCGCCTGTATTATAATGGGACATATGAAAAAGTTTTCCGCTGCCGCGGCAGCCGTTTTCGCCGCGTTTCTGCTCTGTTCGTGCACGCTTTCGCCCCTGTTCACGGCAAAAACCTATTCCGAAATGTATTTCGGCGCGCCCGTTACCGTGCAGTTCGACACGCGGCGGCTGAGCAAAGCCGCCTACGAGGAGATTTTCAACGGCGCGGAGCGCATCGCCGCAAACATCCACGCGCTCACCGATCCCGAAAATCCCGATTCGGACGTGGCGAAATTCAACGCCCTTTCCGCGGGCGAAAGCGTTACGATTGACGACGTTACCGCAGATATTCTGCAAACCGCCCTCGAATGGGGAGAAAAGACGAACGGCTATTTTAACGTGCTCATCGCCCCCGTTACCCGCCTCTGGGGCTTTTCCTACGATTTGTGGGATAACGACGATTATACCTTCGCCCCGCCGACGCAGGCGGAGATCGATGCCGTTCTTCCCCTGCTCTCCTTAGAAAACATCACGCTCGACGGCAACTTGCTCACGAAAAACAACTTCGATGAAGTTACCCTCGATGAAGTTACCCTCGATCTGGGAGGCATCGCCAAGGGATACGCCGCGGGCAAAATACGGGAATATTTACGGGAGCAGGGCGTAATTTACGGGCTGGTGAGCCTGGGTTCGAGCAGTATGGAACTGCTGAAATTTTCCGAAAGCGAGCCGTGGAACCTCGGCGTGATCCATCCCCGCGGCACGGCGAGCACCCCCCCGCTGCTCGATATCCCCGCGGAAGACAAAGCGGTTTCCACGAGCGGCGATTACGAGAGATATTACGAATACGGGGGCAAACGGTATTCGCACCTGCTCGATCCCTTCACGGGCCGCCCCATAGACGACGGCACGATGTCCGTTGCCGTGATCGGCGAAGACAGCGCCGCGTGCGACGCGCTTTCCACCGCGCTCTGTGCGATGGGGTGGGAAAAAGCCATAGCCTTTGCAAAAACGCTTAAAGGAGAATACGACGTGTATATCGCCTACGAGGCGGAAGGCGCGTACCGTTTATATGCGAACGTGCCGGCGTCTTCCTTCCGCGTGACGGACGAAAATTTCCTCGTGGAAACGGAATAAAACATGAAGGCGGCAGCCCACGGGCTGCCGCCTATTTATCTTTAAACATTTTTCAGCCGAAAAATTTCAGCAGAAATTCCCGTTCGTCAAAACCGTCGTCGTAACCTTGCAGGGCGAACGCGCGGCGGCGGGGCGGGTCTATGACGAGCAGCTGCCCGTGCGCGCCGGACGCGAAATAGAAAGCCTTTCCCGCATAACTCCAGAATCCCAGCCCGTATTCGCCGTTTTTCAAACGGGCGCGCGGCGTTTTCGCCCGCTCCGCCCAGTCCTCCGCGAAAAAGCGTTTCCCGTTATATTCGCCGCCCTGAAGATAGAGCGCGCCGAGTTTCACGAGGTCTTCCGCGCAGAAAAACATCTCCGTCGCGCCCAAGGTATGCCCTTCGGGGCAGCAGCCGCAGGCATAGCCGCGGAAATCGAGCGGGAGGAAGAGTTCCTCTCTCAGCCAGTCCGCCAGCCGCTTTCCCGTAACCTTTTCCGCGACGAGGGAAAGCAGATAATACGAGGCGTTGGAATAGCGCATCTCCCCGCCGACGGCGAGCGGAAGTTTTTGCGCGAAGATCTCCCGCGCCCGGTTTTTGCCCCATCCTTTCGGCGGTGCGTCCGCAAAAAAAGTGCAGCCGCCGTATTCCGTGCCGAAACGCTCCCGCTCAAAGAGCGTGCCCTCTTCCTGCCCCCAGGTATGGGAGAGCAGGTTTTCCAGAGTGATGATTCCCCATTTCGGATCGGCGGAATCGGGAATATATTCCGCGAGGTATTTCTTCGCAAGGTCTGAAATTTTCAGCTGATTGCGGTATTCGAGCATGCCGACCGCCGTGGCGGTGAGGTTTTTGGAGATCGAATACACGTTGTTCAGCCTGCCCGAACGGCGGGCGCGCAGACAATCGATTTTTCCGTTTTCGTACACCGCGGCGGCAAACCAGTTGCGTTTGTTTTTTTCCAGCTCTTCGCACGCCGCTTCGAGCAACTCCATCAGCCTCTCCTTATCACTTTGATTCCTTCCGGAACGCTCACGTTCAAGGCGAGCCCCTCTTTTTCGCGCGACCATTCCACGCGGATCTTACCGCCCATATAATCGAGTTCGGCACGGCAGGAACCGATGCCCTCGATGTC
>CALVZR010000148.1 GCA_944372565.1 uncultured Clostridia bacterium
ACGACGGAGCACAACCCGAATTCCTCCCAGTAGGTGAAGGCGTCCTTTACCTGTTCTTCCGAAAGCGAGAGTTCGCGGGCGAACGAGGAGAGGGAAACGTCGAATTCGGCGTTCTGGCACAGGAACAGGCCGTAAAGATATACCTTTACGGCGTCGCCCGTCGCCTGCGGGAGATAATCGTATAAAAACACGTTTTCCACCGACGTGTTGTTGGATGCGGAATATTCCTTGGAATAGGAGCAAAAACTCATAATCGACGTAATTATCCTTGATTTTATCGCTTAATAATAATATAATATAAATCGGAGAAAAGCAAGGCTTTTCGGAAAAAAATTTCCGCACCGCAAGATGTTGTGGGCGGAAAAAAGGGAAAACGGATAAAGAAAAGATGAAGTTTCTGCATACGTCGGATTGGCATATCGGAAAGCGCACGGACGGCAGGGAACGCCTCGCCGAACAGCGGGAAGTGCTCGCGGAAATCGCGGAGATCGCGGAGCGCGAACGCGTGGACGCCGTGCTCGTCGCGGGGGATGTTTACGATACCTATCTCCCTTCCGCGGAGGCGGAAGAACTCTTTTACGAGAGCGTGAGCGCCCTTTCGCAGGGGGGCAGGGCGGTCGTGGTCGTCAGCGGCAATCACGACGACGCATCCCGCCTCACCGCGGCGCTGCCGCTCACGAAAGGGTCGGGCGTGTTCCTCATCGGCGACGTGAACGCCGTGCCGCAGGCGGGCGGCGGCCGCGTGAAAGCTGCGCGCACGGGGAAAGGTTTTCTCGTGCTGGAAAGCGGGGCGGAAAAGGTGTTCGTCGCCGCCTGCCCCTATCCCACGGAAGCGCGGTTCAAAGAAGAGGTGAAAGAAGGGGAGAGTTTTGAAGAGAAGATGAGCCGCTGGCTCAACGCGGGGCTTTCGCAGAACGGGGAAAACCTGCCCGCCGTGCTCGTGGGGCATTTTTTCGTGGCGGGCGGCGCGGTTTCGGACAGCGAGCGCCCCATCGACCTCGGCGGCGCGCGCGCCGTGGCGAAGGAACTGCTGCCCGAGTGCAATTACATCGCGCTGGGGCATCTGCATAAAAGGCAGATAGCCTCCCGCAGCAAAAACGCCTATTACAGCGGCGCGATTTTGGAATACGCCTTCGACGATGCGGGCTGGGAAAAGAGCGTGAACGTATTCGAAATCAACGGCGGCAAAACCGAAAACTTCCGCCAGATCCCCTTAACGAAGGGGAAGAAACTCGCGCGGCTAGAAGCGTACGGCTACGAGCAGGCGGCGGAGATCTTATCCAAGTACAGGGATTTTTACACCGAACTCACGCTCACGCTCGACGCGCCCCTCACCGATCTGCAGATGAAGACGTTAAAGGGCGAAAATCCCGATCTGCTCTCGCTGGCGTTCGTGTTCAACGAGGGGGAGCAGAGCGCGCGCGTTTCCAGGAAAAACCTTTCGGACGAAGAGCTTTTCGCCGGATATTACGAGGCGTGTTTTTCCAAACAGCCGCCCAAAGAACTGACAGAACTGTATCTGGAGATCGTCAATGAAACCGATAAAACTTGAAATCGAGGGCGTGAACAGCTTTCTCGAAAGGCAGACGATAGATTTTAAAGACGTGCTGAAAGAGGGCTTGTTCGGCATTTTCGGCAACACGGGGTCGGGGAAATCCACGATTCTGGACGCCATCACCCTCGCGCTGTACAGCAAAACGCAGAAGAACAACAAAAAGGAAGAATACGTCAACTGCAAGGCGAAAAAGGCGTTTGTTTCCTTCACGTTCGAAATCCTGTGCGAAGGACGGCGGCGCACGTTTGAATTTACCCGCGAGATCTACCCCGGCAAGCGCGCGGGGAACGCCTCCGCGTACGAATACGCGGGGGATAAAAAATTTCTGCTCGAAGACAAATCGGATCACGTAACCCGCCTTGCGGAAAAGGTGATCGGGCTCAACTTCGAGGATTTCAACAAGTGCATCGCCCTGCCGCAGGGGGAATTCGCGCGGTTCGCCAAATCCACGGACAGCGAGCGGCTGGACATCGTGGCGCGGCTCTTCTCCCTCGAAAAATACGGGGCGCAGCTCTACGCGAAGGCGAGCGAAAAGGCGGCGGCGTTCGCGGGGGAAAAGGACAGGATCACGGCAGAACTCGCGGGGTATGCGGAATACGGCGAGGAAAACGCCGCGGCGCTCAGGGAGAAGATCGCCGAAGGGGAGAGCGCGCTCGCGCGCGAAGAGTCCGCGGCGAAGGAAAGCGGAAAGGCGCTGAAAGAAGCGGAGGAGATCTTCGCCGCCCAAAGCGAACTCGTGCGGGCGGAAGGGGAACTGCAAACGCTTTCCGAGCGCAGGGAACATTTGGAACAGGCGGCGAAAACGCTGGAGATCGCCGCCGATCTCGACCGTTTAAGCGAAGCGGAAGAGGCGCGCGCCGCCGCGGAAGAAAGCCTGAAACGGGCGGAAGGCCGGCTGGTGGAACTCGGCGAAGAACTGCAAAAGGCGAAAAAAAAGGAAGAAATTTTCAAGGCGGACGGCTTTGCCGACACGGCGCGCCGCAAAGGGGAAGAACTTGCGGCGAGAAAAGCCCTGCTCGCCAACGCGGAGGAAGACGCAAAGGCCGCGGAACGCTTGCAGGCGGACGTGGAGAAACTGCGCGAAGAGTACCGCGAGGCAAACGCGGAATTTAAAAGACTTTCCGCGGCAAAAGAGAACGCGAAGGAGAGGCTCGCGGCGAACGCCGCGCTGCTCGAAAGCCTGGGCGAAGAGCGTGATATTTACGCGGAAATCGAGGAAAACGCCAAAAAAGAGAGCGTAAAGGAAGAATACAGCTATCTTTCCGCGGAATACGAACGGCGCCGCTGCGGCGAAACGTGGCTCAAAGAGATCATAGATAATAAACTTGCGGCGGCGGGCGCAGGCGCGGGGGAGCATATCGATCTGGAAAAACTGGTCGCGGAGGAGAAAAAAAAGAGCGCGGAGCGCAAGCGCGCGGCGGAAGCCAAACTGCGCCTGACGGAGGAATACGGCAAGGCCGATTCCGCCGCCGCCGCGAAGGAAAACGCCGCCGCCGCCATCGGGGAAAAGGGCAGAACGCTGGCGGAAGAACTCGGAAAAAAGCGGGAAGCCATCGCCCGCGTGACGGGCGGCGAGGACTATAAAACGCTGCTCGCCCGCACGGAGAAAGAACTCGAAACCCTCGGCGCGGAGCGGCAAAAACGCGAAAAAGAGGAGGGCGAAAACGCCGAAAAAATACGCTCCCTCTCGGCGCAAACGGGGGCATACGGGAAAGAAATCGAAAATTTAAAAAATAAAATTTGCGAAAACACCGAAAAAAGCAATGAAATTTTAAGAAAGTGTGGTATAATGGACAAAAATGCCGCGCTCTCCGCCCGCCTGAGCGAAGAAGAACGCGCGCGGCTTAAAGAGGAGATCGAGTCGTTCAGGGAAAAAAAGGCGGTCGCGGAGGCGAAAGCGAAGGAAAAGCGCGCCTTTTTGGACGGTCGCTCGGTCGAAGAAGGGGAACTTATCCGCCTGCGAGCGGAGAGCGAACGCCTCTCGGCGGCGATCGAAAATCTCAAAGCCGTTTTACAGGCGGATAAAACGAGGCTTTCCATCTGCGAGGAAAAGAGCGCGGTGAAACAGCGGCTCGAAGAGGAGCTTGCGGGGGCGGTGAAACGCTACGACGTGGCGCGCCTTCTGCAAAACCTCGTGAAAGGCAGGTAGTTCCTCAAATACGTGGCGAACGAATATCTCGAAGAGATCACCTACGCCGCGAGTTCCACCCTGCTGCGCCTGTCCTCGGGCGCATACGGGCTGAAATACAAAGAGGAGTTTTTCGTGACCGACAACAAAAACGGCGGCGCGGAGCGCAGCGTGAACACGCTGAGCGGCGGGGAGACCTTCCTCGTTTCCCTGTCTTTGGCGTTCGCCCTTTCGGCGGCCATCTGCGCGAAGTCCGACCGTCCCATCGAGTTTTCCTTTCTGGACGAGGGCTTCGGCACGCTCGACGCCGATCTGGTGGAAACGGTGCTCGACAGCCTGGAAAAACTCAAAAGCGAGCGCTTTTCCATCGGGATCATCTCCCACATCAAGGAACTCAAAGAGCGCATCAACTGTAAGATTTTAGTTGCGGGCGCCACCGAAACGGAAGGCTCCCGCGTGGAAATTTCGTATTAAGGAGAAAAGACGGTTTGGCTGGAACGATTTATACGCCCATTTCCCTTTGGGAAGGTTTTTCCCTCGAACTCCCCATGGAGGAGGAGCTCGTGCGGGAATACGAAAAGGACGGCGTGATTTTCAGGGAGATCTATTTCGACGGAAGAAAGACGGCGGCGGGCCGCGTGAAAATTTACGCGCTCGCGGCGTTTGAAAAGAAAAACGCCCGCATGCCCGGGCTTCTGATTCTGCCTTCCTATACGAAAACGCCCGACGAAAATACCGCCCTCTATTTCGCGCGCAAGGGATACTACGCGCTTATGGTCGATTACAGCGGGAATTTCCGTTCGCCCGAACGTTATACAGTCTATCCCGAAGACATTTCTTACGCCAACGCCACGGAAGATCGGGATGCCATCCACCGCGTGGAAAAGGACGCGAAACACACCTGCTGGTACGAATGGAGCGCGGTGGCGCAATA
>CALVZR010000149.1 GCA_944372565.1 uncultured Clostridia bacterium
CGGAAGGAAAACGGCAGCATCATTTGCCGCGAACTGCTGGGCGTGGCGGGGACGGAGTCTCCCGTGCCCGAAACGCGCACGGCGGAATACTATAAAAAGCGCCCCTGCCCCGAACTTTGCGCCGCGGCGGCGCGTATCCTCGCGGAAAAACTTTCGATACCGGACGGGAATAAAGCGAACCCGATTTAAAGCGGGTTCGTATTACTTCCGTCCGGTATCCCTGAAGACGATTGACAAATCGCCGCAAAAGGATTATACTGAAAACAGAAAGAAATACAGGAGAAATTTATGAAAATCCCCGAGATCTTCGCGGAAAACGTGTTTAACGACGAGGCGATGCGCAGCCGCCTCCCCAAAGAAACCTACAAGGCGATGCGCCACACCATAGACGAGGGCACCCCTCTCGAGCCGCACGTCGCCATGGTGGTCGCCAACGCAATGAAAGACTGGGCGATCGAAAAAGGAGCCACGCACTACACGCACTGGTTCCAGCCGATGACGGGCGTCACCGCGGAAAAGCACGATTCCTTCCTCTCCGTCAAGGAGGAGGGGCGCATCATCATGGAGTTTTCCGGCAAGGAACTCATCAAAGGGGAGCCGGACGCTTCGAGTTTTCCCTCGGGCGGACTGCGCGCCACGTTCGAGGCGCGCGGCTACACCGCGTGGGACCCCACGTCTTACGCTTTCATCAAGGACAACACGCTGTGCATTCCCACGGCGTTCTGCTCGTACAGCGGGCTGGCGCTCGATAAAAAAACCCCCCTGCTGCGCTCCATGGAGGCGCTCAACAAGCAGGCGCTTCGCATCCTGCGCCTGTTCGGCAACACCGAAGTGAGACGGGTTTCCGCCACGGTGGGGCCGGAGCAGGAATATTTCCTCATCGATAAAGAACTTTACGAAAAGAGGGAAGACCTCAAATTAACGGGAAGAACGCTCTTCGGCGCCCGCCCGCCTAAGGGGCAGGAGCTGGAAGACCACTATTTCGGCACGCTCAAACCGCGCGTGGCGGCGTTTATGCGGGAGCTGGACGAAGAACTCTGGAAACTCGGCATCTACGCAAAAACCGAACACAACGAGGTCGCGCCCGCGCAGCACGAACTCGCGCCGGTGTTCACCTCGGCGAACATCGCCGCCGATCACAATCAGATCACTATGGAGCTGATGCGCAAGATCGCATCAAAGCACAACCTCGCCTGCCTGCTGCACGAAAAGCCCTTCGCGGGCGTGAACGGCAGCGGCAAGCACAATAACTGGTCGCTCTCCACCGATACGGGGGTCAACCTGCTCGAACCGGGCAATTCCCCCTACGAAAACGCGCAGTTCCTGCTGTTTTTCACGGCGGTCATCAAGGCGGTGGACGAATACCAGGATCTGCTCCGCGTATCCGTGGCGAGTGCGGGCAACGACTTCCGCTTAGGCGCGAACGAGGCGCCGCCCGCCATCATCTCGATGTATATCGGGGAGGAGCTGGGCGCCATCATCGAGGCGATAGACAAGGGCGTGAACCCCGCCGCCAAGGAAAGGCGGGTGATGAAGCTGGGCGTGGATTCCCTGCCCGATTTCCCCATGGATTCCACGGACAGGAACAGGACTTCCCCCCTCGCTTTCACGGGGAACAAGTTTGAGTTCCGCATGCTCGGCTCTTCCTTCTCGGTGTCCTGCGCCAATTACATTATGAACACCGCGGTGGCGGACGAACTCATGCAGTTTGCGGACGCGCTCGAAAACGCGCCCGACTTCATGAAAGCGCTCAACGACCTCGTCGCAAAGACCATCCGCGAGCACAAGCGCATCATCTTCAACGGCAACAATTACAGCGTCGCGTGGGTGAAGGAGGCGGAAAGAAGGGGACTTCTGAACCTCGCCTCGGCAGACGAGGCGCTGCCCTATTTCAAAAAACAGAAAAACAAAGACCTCTTCGCGCGGCACGGCGTGCTCAGCGAAACCGAGGTGGAGAGCCGCACGGATATTCTGCTCGAAAACTACTGCAAGAGCGTGCTCATCGAGGCGGCGTGCATGTCCGACATGGCGATGAAGGAGATCTATCCCGCCGTGGCGGAATACGCCTCCCGCCTGGCGAACGCCGTGATGGCGAAACGGGCGGTCAGCTCGCTTTTGAGCACGGAGAGCGAGGAGGCCGTTCTCGCAAAACTCTCCGCCTTTGCGGACGAGATCAAACGCCGTTCGGACGAGCTCGTTTCCCTTTCCGCCAAGGCGCAGGGGGAAGAGGATCACGAAAAGCTGGCGCATTTCTGCCGCGAAAAGATTTTGCCCTGCATGGAAAAACTGCGCGCGGCGGCGGACGGGGCGGAAACGCTCACCGCAAAGAAGGACTGGCCGTTCCCCACGTATTCCGATCTGCTTTTCAGCGTGTAAAGTTTTTCATCCTTTTTGAAAAAAAGGCTTGAAAGCGCGGCGAATATCTGTTATAATAGAAAAAAACGGGAGGAAAGAACAAATGGAACTCAAAGGCAGCAAAACGGAAGCCAACCTCTGGACGGCTTTTTCGGGAGAATCCCAGGCGAGAAACAAATACACCTACTACGCCTCCAAGGCGAAAAAGGACGGTTACGAACAGATCGCGAAGATCTTTGAAGACACCGCCAACAACGAAAAGGAGCACGCCAAACTCTGGTTCAAACTGCTCAAAGGCGGCATAGGCGACACGGCGGACAACCTCGCGGACGCCGCCGCGGGCGAAAACTACGAGTGGACGGAGATGTACGCGGATTTTGCCAAAGTTGCGGACGAAGAGGGCTTTACCGAAATCGCCCGCCTGTTCCGCGGCGTCGCCGCCATCGAAAAGACGCACGAAGAGCGGTATAAGAAACTGCTTTCCAACATCAAGGAAGGCATCGTGTTTTCGCGCGACGGCGATATGGTGTGGGAATGCGCCAACTGCGGGCATATCCATATCGGCAAAAAAGCGCCCGAAGTGTGCCCCGTGTGCGCGCACCCGAAAGCGTATTTCAAACTGCGCGAAACCAATTACTGAGATTCCGATCCCGCCCCGCGCCGCACGGCGCGGGGCTTTTTTCGGGCGGCGGAGAAATTATGGAAAAAATACGACATACGCTGGAACCCATTTTCGACGAAAACAGCCGCGTGCTGGTGCTGGGCACGATGCCCTCGCCCGTTTCGCGCAAAGTCGGTATGTATTACGGCAATAAAGGGAACCGTTTCTGGCGGGCGATCTCGGCGGCGTTCGGCGAGCCGTTTCCGCAGACCGACGAAGAAAAGCGCGCCTTCCTTCTTAAAAACCGCGTGGCTTTGTGGGACGTGCTCGAAAGCTGCGACATCGAGGGCGCGAGCGACGCGAGCATCCAAAACGCCCGCCCGAACGATTTTTCCCGCATTGTCTCGCGGGCGCACATTGCCGCGGTGTTCACCACGGGAAAGACTGCGGCGAAGTTTTATAAAAAATTCACGGGGAAGGGCAGCGTGTGCCTGCCCAGCCCCAGCGGGGCGAACTGCGCCGTGGGGCTTTCGGCGCTCGTCGAAAGTTACCGCAAGGTGGCGGAGGCCGCCGGGGAAAGAGGATGAAAGAAGAAAG
>CALVZR010000150.1 GCA_944372565.1 uncultured Clostridia bacterium
CCGCGCGTCTTTAAGCGTTTTCGTTTTCGGCGGGTTCTTCCGTTTCGGTCGGTTCAGCGCTGTCTTCCGCCTTGTTTTCCGTCTTTTTCGCGAACAGTTTATATACTACCGCGCAGGCGCACATCAGCACGCCGAACACGATAATGACGATGGGCACCGCCAGGTTCGCGGCCGTGCCGCTGCCCAGCCAATTCGCATATCCGGACGAGGCTATGCACATCATCACGCCCGCAACGGCGGCGCAGATCCCCGCAAACACCATTCCCAAAAGGGTGCGTTTGCCGAGTTTTTCTCCCATAGAAGAAAAGCAAGCGGAAACGGACATCACGAAAAACGCGCAGAACGCCACCGCCGCGACCAGCAGGATCACGACGGAAACGACGCTCATATCGTACATGGTTAGAAACTCGTTCCACGCCTCGGGCGTGGGATCGGAAGCCAAAAGCGTGGTCGCCGCAGTGGAGAGCGCGCCGAAGAAGCTGTTAATTCCGTATGTGGCGTTCGTGCTGATCCCCATCGCGCTCGCGGTAACCGCAACGGCGCAGCTGCCGATCAGTCCCGCCGCCACGCAGGCGAAAATCGCGTACAGCAGACTGCACGAGGCGCTCAGAATAAACGAACGGCCGGAAGAAATGCCCTTTACGAGCGAGGAAAGGACGAGGGCCGCCGCGAGCGCAATCGCGCCCAGCACGATGCCCGCAACCGCGCCGCCGCTCAGGCTCATCTTGGTGGCAACGCCGGAAAGTTCGGCCTTCTGCGCCATACACAGCATAAAGAGCGCGGCTCCGCAGATAAAGGCGAAATAGGTTGCCGCCGCGGGAGCGAGAATGCTCTTTTCCGTCTTTTTGGTGAGAATCTTCACGAGGCGGACGACGGTAAACACAAAGCAAAGCGCCGTGCCCGCCAGCGCGATCACGCTGCATACCAGCCCCAGTATCGCGCCCGTCGTCGCCGCCTGATTCGCCATCCCATCGCCTGCGGGAATGGCGTTGAACGCGTCGCCGAAAAAGTAAAACAGATTGAACCCGACGCCGCCGCCCGCGGAAACGCCGCCAGCTTCCACCACGGGCACGCAGCCGATAAGAAACACGAAGATTATGCCGAACAAAGCGGCGGCGCATCCGCAGAAAAAGGAGATGCGGTCCATAATCGCCGCGCCTTTTCCCTTTACGAGCGCCTTACGCGGTTTTTCTTCGGCCGCGGCAACTTCCCCCGCAGCGGCAGCCTTTGCCCGCGTGCCCGCCCTTTCTTCTCTGGAACGGAATCCCGAAGAAGGCCTGTTTTCCGCCGCGGCGGGGAACCGCACGGGCATCAGGTGCACGGGCGCGTTCCTGTTGGAGCCGCAGTTGATGCAGAATTCGCCGTCCTGCGGCGTGAGTTTTCCGCAGGCGGAGCAAACCGCAAACCCGTCCAGTCTGCGGCCGCATTTTTTACAGAATACGGCGCTTTCCGGATTTTCCGTTTCGCAATTGAAACACTTCATCTTTTTCGATCTCCTTTTGTTTTTTATAAAGCAATCCGGCACCTTCCGGAACGCTCTCTTTTTATCTTCCGACCTCTTACCGGGCAGCAATTTCTTTGCTTTGCCGTCCCGAGGCGCACTCTAAATCATCTCCCGAATCCGCCCCGCCTGCACCAAGTATTGCTGCCAATAAATATCTTCGACCGAACAGTATGCTTCCATACTTCCTTCGGGAACGTAAACGATAAATCCCGCCGCGTGATTCCAGGTAGAGCCGAACACGTCGCTCGCGATCTCCGGCGGCACGGAGGAAAGAAACACAGCTTCCGTCAGCCTATCGCATCCGACCCCGGAATCCCCGAACGCCTGACGCCCGATCGACGTCACGCCTTCGCCGAACGTAACTTTTTCGATCGTCTCGCACCCCACGAACGCCCGTTCGGCAACGGGCATATTCAAAACGAGTTCGCTGTCCTTACAGGAACCGATCCCTACAATGTATCCGCCCTGCACCTCCAACCCTTCGCTTTGTTCTTTATCGTCCGTGAGCGTAATCGTCCAAAGCGTTTGACTTCCGCCGTAAGATACGGTAACGGTATGCGTTCCCGCTGTCTGCAATAATTTTCTGTCGGATTCCGTAAGATATTCTTCTTTCATCGGCACGGTGGCGGTCGTTCCGTCCCGATATCCGACTTTCAGTTCGTAAGCATTCAAAGAAAATTCGTCGAGCGCCGCCGTGTTTTCGCCCGAGATCTCCAAAGAAACGACCTCCGCTTGATCTTTTAGAACGATTATCTCGAAACCGCACTTTTCAAAAACCGCGTCTTCGGCGGATATTTCCTGATTTGTCACGATCAGTTTTTTCAGCGGCAGAACGATCTCCTCTTCATAATAGAATTTCGCGCTCCAGCTTTGCGGCACTTTCCAGGATACGCCCACCGTTATCTCGTATCTGCCATCCCAGGTAATGACGTTGATGGGCTCCCCGCTGTATCGATAAGTGATTCCGTTTTCCGTAATGCTGCTTTTACTGTAATACCAGTCCGTCCCGTTCACGGGGATCCCGAAAACGTGCCCCATCACGTGATAGGTTTTCACCTCGTCCGGCTCGAGGGAGGAATCTCCCGTTCCGTAATAGGTGTAAATTTGTTCAGATGCCGTGATGTCGAAATAATATTGATGAAACGGAGCGTCTTTCTGCACGAACGGGAGCGTCAGTTCTTCCAGCGAATCGCAGTCTTTAAACGCCGCTTTCCCGATCGAAGTCACGCTTTCGGGAACGGTCAGCTTCGTCAGGGCTGCGCAGCCGGAAAACGCGGAATCGCCGATCGTTTCCGTAGAATCCGGGATATTTATGCTTTTCAGAGCGGAACATCTTTCAAATGCCGATTGCCCGATCTCCTTCAATCCCTCGGGAAGAACGACTTCTTCGAGTGCCGTAAAATTCGCAAAAGCATTGTCTCCGAGAACGGAGCCTTCCCTTAAGATCACCTGCTTTAAAGACTTCGACGGGGGCCCGAACAATCCTCGATATTGGTTATCTACTGCCCACATCGTCAAACTCTGCAGGTGATCGCACCGATAAAAAACTAAATTATAAAGTTGTATGACGGAAGGGAGCTCTATCTCCGTTATCCCCGAAAAAGCAAATGCAAGCGGATAGATCACGGTAATCGTATCCGGAAGCGTAACGGAAGTCACGTTCTCGCACTGATAAAATCCGGCATCTTTCGGGAAATACAAATCATCCTGTTCCTGCCCGATCGCTACTACCGGTTTTCCCTTCCATGTTTCCGGCACAGTGACGGAAGAAGAACCGCCCGTGTAACCGACGACCGTATATCCGCCGGGGCACTCTTTAAACACGAGCCCGTGCGCGTCGATCACCTTAACCGTGCATACAGCTTTTTTCCCGTTCTTCGTGCTCGCCGTAATCGTTGCCGTTCCTTCGCCCTCTGCCGTGATCTTCCCCTCGGAAACGGCAGCAACGGCGGCGTCAGAAGTCGCCCACGTTATTGATTTATCCGCGGCGTTTTCCGGATAAACGGTTGCCGTAAGATTTACTTCGTCTCCCGCCTCCAATTCGAGTTCGGTTTGATTCAGAACGATAAAAGACGCCTCCGGGCCGATCACATTTATCCGGCAGGTCGCCTGTTTGCCGTTTTTCGTTTTTGCCGTTATGACTGTTTCGCCTTCCGAAAGGGCAATTATTCTTCCGCCGTCTGCAGATACGACGGACGGATTTGTATTCGACCATTCGATACTTTTATCCGTCGCATTGTTCGGCTCAATCGTAACGACAAGCACGATCTCCTCGCCGACCCGCATTGAAAGCGATGTTTTTCCGAACGAGACCGACCTCACCTCGATCTCCTGCGTATTTCCCGACGTCGGACCGTCTCCGCCAGAGGCGCCCTGCTGCGTGTTATCGTTTCCGTC
>CALVZR010000151.1 GCA_944372565.1 uncultured Clostridia bacterium
CACCGCGGGAGGGCGGGTGCGCTTTTCCACGGATTCCTCCTTTTTCACGCTCGCGGCGAACTACGATTCGCTCGCCGTTATGTCGCATACGCCGCTTTCGGGCAACGCGGGGTTTTCCCTTTGCGAAAACACGCCGCGGGGAGAGAAATTTCTCTTCTGCATGCAGCCGGAATGTACGGATAAAGCGGGCTTTTTGCGCCGCGTGCCCCTTGCGGGCGGAAAAATGCGCTCTTACACCCTGTATTTTCCGCTGTATCACGAAGTAAAAAACGTCGCGCTCGGGTTTGAGAAAGGGGCGAAGATCGGCGAAGGGCTGCCCTGCGAAAACGTTGCGCCCGTTTTATATTACGGTTCGTCCATCACGCAGGGAGGGTGCGCTTCCCGCCCCGACCACAGCTACCAGGCTCTGATCTTCAAGAAAAACAACGTGGATTTTCTCAATCTCGGATTCAGCGGAAACGCCAAGGCGGAAAAGGCGATGGCGGAATACCTTGCGGGAATCCGATGCAGCGTTTTCGTGCTCGATTACGACCACAACGCGCCGAACGCGGATTATCTTTCCCAAACGCATTACGCGATTTATAAAACCTTCCGCACGGCGCAGCCGCAAACGCCCGTGCTGCTCGTTACAAAGCCCGACTATCACCGCGACGCGGAAGGGCGGCGCAGGCTGGAAATCATAAAAGATACTTACCGCAGGGCGAAGGAAGAGGGGGACGAAAACGTGGAGTTTCTCGACGGTAGAAAGCTGTTCGGCGCGCTCCGAGAGGAATGCACGGTGGACGGCTGCCACCCGAACGATCTCGGTTTCTACCGCATGGCGGCGGCGATCGGGCGGGCGGTGAACGCGCTGCTGCGGCGGGGGAAATAAAAATAGAAAAAACGGAACGGTTCCTGCCGCCCGCGCGGAGTTTTCTCCGCGCGGGCGGCAGGTGTTTTCCGCAAAGAGCGGAAAAAGAAGGGTACTTTTTTCCGCATATGGGATAAAATTTTCCGGATAAGAAAAAGTGCCCGTTTCCGCTTGACCGCGGGGCGTTTTTTCGCTATACTGTTGCTGTTCGGAGGACAAAAGAAAATGTATAAGGTTTCCGTTCCCGTGGTGTTTACCTCGGTGAACTACGACAGAGAAGGCGTTTTGGACATTCTGCGCCGCACGGGCGCCGCCCGCGTGATGCTGGCGATCTACCGCGAACTGAAAGACGGCAGGGTGCAGACCGGTCTGCACATGAAAGAACTCGCGGCGGAGATCGCCTTTTTCGAGGAAAAAGGATACGAAACGGGCGTGTGGATGGGCGAGACCATCGGGCACGGCTGGCCTATCAACGAAACTTCGGCGTACCGCAACATCGTGAACGTGCTCGGCAACACGGGGTATTCCGCGTTCTGCCCCACGGACGAAAATTTCGCAAACGATATCTGCGCGTGGATCGCGAACGTGGCGCGCGCGGGCGCGAAGTTCATTTTGCTCGACGACGATTTCCGCATGTCGAACCACGGGGCGGCGGGCAGCAGCGCGTGCTGCCTGTGCGAAAAGCACCTCGAACTCTACCGCGCCGAAGCGGGGGAAAACCTTTCGCGCGAAGAGATCTTACATAAGGTGTTTTCGGGCGGGCCTTCCAAATACCGCGCCGCCTGGACGGCGGTGATGGGCAAAACCCTTACCGATTTCGCAAAGAAGATCCGCGCGGCTGTGGACGAGGTGGACGAGCGCGTGCGCATCGGGGTGTGCGGCACGCTGAGCGTGACCGACTCGGACGGGAGCGACTATGCCGAGCTCACGCAGATTCTGGCGGGCAAGGGGAACAAGGGCTTTCTGCGCTTGTTCGGCGCGCCGTATTGGGCGCACGACGGCTACGAACTCGCCCAGATCTTCAACCTCGAAAGGCTGTACGCCGGGAAATTCGACCGCGAAAAGATTGAGATCATCTGCGAAGGGGATACCTATCCCCGCCCGCGTTCCGTCTGCCCGGCGGCGTATCTGGAAGCGTTCGATCAGGCGCTCGCCGCGGACGGGAATTTCGACGGCATTTTAAAATACATGGCGGAATACGCCGCGCCCTACAACTACGAAACGGGATATGTCGATCGCCACGCGAAAAACCGCGCGCTGCTCGGCGAAATTTTGCAGGGCTTTTCCAAAGGGGAATGCGCGGGGCTGCGGCTCTTTGAAAACACGGCGCTCTTCCGCGGCGCGACGCTCGGCGAAAACGCTTTGGAAAACATCGAAAACGCGATGTGGCGCAGGGGCGTTTCCCTGCGGTTCGCCTCGGCACTCGGTCTGCCCGTGGCGTTTTCGGGGGACGGCCCCGCCGTCATCTTCGGGGAAAACGCGCGCTATGCGGAGGCGAAGGATCTTCGCCGCGGCGCGATTTTGGACGCCGTTGCGGCGGACATCCTCTCCAAGCGCGGTTTCGATACGGGGCTGAAAGGCATGCGCCTTGCGGAAAACGACGTCATTTCCACCGAATATTTCGCCGCGGAGGACGTGCACGTTACTTCCCCCCAGCCCGTGTTTTACGAACTCGACCTCGAAGAGGGGGCGGACGCCCTCACGTTCTACGAGGGCAAACGCAGATATGTGGGCGCATACCGCTACGAAAACGCCGAAAAACAGCGGTTTTTGGTGTACGCGTTCGACGGGGACAAGACCAACGAGCGCACGTTCAAGATGTATTCCCGCCAGCGGGAAGTCGCGCGGATGTTTCCGTGGCTTTGCGGCAGGAAACTGCCCGCCGCCTGCACGGGCAATCCGGATACCTATACGATCTGCAAAAAATCGGAAGGCGCGCTCGCGGTGGGGTTCTGGAACCTCTTTGCGGACGAGATCCCCGAAGCGCGTTTCGAGCTGGCGGAAAAATACGCCTCTGCAAAATGGCTGAACTGCGAAGGGACGCTGGAAGGGGATATCGTTACGCTCAAAAACGTGCCGCCGTTCTCCTTTGCGGGATTCCTTCTGAAAAAATAAGGCGGCGGACGAAATGGTTTTCAATTATGTGCTCACGGTGCTCACGGCGTTTTTCATATCGCTGAGCGCACTCGGAAAAAAATACAGCAACGCGCATGCGAAAAGGGAAAAATTTCTGAACATTTCTGCGTTTTCCCTGCTCATCGCCGCGGTGATGTGGATCGTGTTCGCCTTCACGGGGGACACGGTCAACGGCACGGTCGTGCTGTTTTCCGCGGTGTTCACCGTCAATTACATCGTCTGCAACTTCACATTGTACGCCGCGATGGAGCTCGGCAGCCTTTCCAAAACAAACCTCTTCAACTCGCTCAGCCTGGTCATCCCCACGCTTGCGGGCATCGTGTTCTGGCACGAGGAGTTCAATATCTTTATGCTGTGCGGGGCGATGGCGCTGATGATCGCTTCCCTTTTGCTCATCATCCTCAAAGCCGAACCCGCCGAAAGCGAGGAGGAGAAGGAAAAGCGCAGGAAAAGCAAGGCGAAATGGGTGATCTTCAATCTCATCGCCTTTTTCACGAACGGGCTTTCGAGCATCATTCAGAAGTGGGAGCAGACCGTGATGGACGGGCAGGGCGCGTTTTCCATGACGGCGCTCAGTTTCACCCTCGTGGCGGTGTTCGCCTTCGCCGTTTACCTCGTGTGCGCCCTGGTCGGGAAATGCCCTCTCAAGGACGATTTCAACGCGCTCCTGCACAACAAAAAGGACGTTTTGTTCAACGCGGTGGGGCTGGGCGAAGTCAATCTTGCGGTTACCTATCTTTCCACCCGCATTCCGGGCGCGTTTTTGTTCCCGTGCGTGCTGGGCGGTTCGGTCATCATCACCACGGTGTTTTCCGCGGTGTTCTTTAAGGAAAAACTGAACGCGAGGGTCATCGTCGGCATCCTGCTCGGCGTGGCTGCCATCGTCATATTCAGTCTGTAAATCATCGGAAAGGAGGAAAATCATGCGTACGATCACGGTAAAAGGATACGCGGAGCGGAGCAAAGCGCCGGACACGGCGGAACTTTTCTGCACGGTGCGCGGGGAGGACGAGGCGTATTCCGCCGCATATAACAAGACGGAAGAGGCTCTCTCCGCCCTCAAAAACGCCCTCTGCGCCGCGGGAAACGCGGAAAAGGATATTAAAACGGGGATGCTGCGTATGCGCCGCAAAACGGAATATGCGGCGGGGCGCGCGCCCGAAATGAAGGGATACGTATTCGAACAAACGCTTTCTCTGCGCTTTCCCTGCAAGGGCGATCGCGCGGTAAAGACGGCTGCCGCCGCCGCGGAAAGCGGCTGCGGCGCGGATTTTTCCCTGCGCTTTACTTTGCGCGACGAGAAAAAACTGCGGCAGGAACTGATGGCGGAGGCGTGCGGGAACGCGAGAAGGCAGGCGGAGATCATCGCGCGCGCCTGCGGCGAAAAGCTGGGCGGCGTGAAGGAGATCTGCTACGGCGCAGACGCCGCGCCCGCGCCGCTTGCGGCGAGGGCATTTTCGCAGGACGCCGCCGTTTCGCCCGAAGAAGTGCGGGTGAGCGAGAGCGTGAGCATCGTTTGGGAACTCGGCTGAACAAAAAACGTTTTTTGCCGCCCGCCGCGTTTTGCGGCGGGCGTTTTCGTACAAAAAAGGCGCCTATATTAGCGGGGGAGATGTTGTTGCCTTTATTATTTGCTCCATTTCCGCATTACCAATAGACAAAGCAAACGCCAAAGCAATCTTTTGCGGCAAAATAAACCAAGTCGCTTTTCCTCGCGATTGCGGATAGCCTAAACTTTTGCCGCTGCCATTCCAACGTATAGCAATACACTTGTTTTCATTCCACAATACTGAGGCAATAGAAAAATTATCTGTTTCATCCGTATAAAGAACTTTCACGTCCTTTATTCTTTTACGGGGAAAAATTACATTTTCAGGTTCCATAATATCCTCCGGTTGTTTTTTTCCAAATAACGGGCGTTTTTTCATCTGTATCGTAATGCCAATAGTTGTCATTATCCGTAGGTTCAGTTGCGGAGAAATAGTAAAGATTAAAATTTTGAGGTAACGCGGATTCTTCAAGTATTATATCGTTCCAATCCTCCGCGGTACCTTTATAAAACACGCTTATCAGACTGTCGCAATTATAAAACGCCCTACTGCCGATAGTCGTAACGCTGTCGGGGATGGTTATGCTCGTTAAACTGTCGCAATTATAAAACGCCTCACTGCTGATAGTCGTAACACCGTCGGGGATGGTTACGTTCGTCAGACTGTCGCAATTATAAAACGCCTGACTGCCGATAGTCGTAACACCGTCGGGGATGGTTACGTTCGTCAATCTGTTGCAATTAGAAAATGCCGAGTGGTTGATTGTTTTGCAATCTGTATGTATTTTAACGTTTATAATATTCGCTCTATCAATCGGCTCATATAAATAACCGTAATCGCTGCTTTTCGTCGGTAAATAATAACAACCGCTATATCGTTTGTATAAATGATTTGGAAATGCTAGAC
>CALVZR010000152.1 GCA_944372565.1 uncultured Clostridia bacterium
GGATTGTTTTTTTTTTTTTTTTCGCTCACGGCGAACATCGTGCTGGAAATGGGGTACGGCAACGAATTGCACCGCGGCGCGCTCATCGCCACGGGCGTGGTTCTGCTCATCTTCATCCTCATCATCAATCTCCTTTTCGGGCTGGTGACGGGCAAGAAAAAGGACAAGGGCGGCAAAAAACTTTCGGGCGGCTGGGTCGGCGCGGCGACGTATAAGATGAAGATCGAAAAGATCGGGCAGGTGCTCTGCTGGATCTGCGCCTGCGTTGCGGGCGCGGCCTTGCTTATCGTCGTCGGCTTCGTCGTGATCCGCGGTATAGGGCACATCAACTGGCATTTCCTCTTCGGCGAATATACTACCGCCGTGGACGAATCGGGACACATTATTTATACTCTTGCATCGAGTATCGTAACCACGCTGATGGTCGTGTTTTTAAGTCTGCTCATCTCGGTGCCGCTCGGCATCGCCACGGCGATCTATTTAAACGAATATACCAAGAAGGGCAGTAAACTCGTGCGGGTCATCCGCTCGTGCATCGATATTCTGAGCGGGATCCCCTCCATCGTGTATGCCCTCTTCGGCATGGTGACCTTCGTCGTATGGTTCGGCAATTATCCTTCCATTTTAGCGGGCAGCCTGACGATCACGCTTATGCTGCTGCCCACCATCATCCGCTCCACGGAGGAGAGCCTGAAATCCGTTTCGGACGGCTTGCGCGAAGGCTCGCTCGCCCTCGGCGCGGGCAAGGTGCGCACCATTTTCAAAGTCGTTCTGCCGAGCGCCCTTCCCGGCATCTTTTCGGCGATCATCCTCGCGATGAGCC
Source organism: uncultured Clostridia bacterium (assembly GCA_944372565.1). Lineage (GTDB taxonomy): Bacteria > Bacillota > Clostridia > Christensenellales > Borkfalkiaceae > UMGS775. Next base: position 824 of record CALVZR010000152.1, read on the forward strand.
GCGTGATCAGCGAATCCGCACCCTTCCTTTATACGACGGGAAGCGTGGTGATGTCTATGCCGACCGGTTTTCTGAGCGGAGGGACGACGCTTGCCGTTGCGCTGTACACCTTTGCAGGCGAAGGCCGCTATATGGACGAGGCTTACGCCACGGCGTGCGTGCTCATCATCCTCGTTCTGTTGCTCAATCTGGCGGCGGACCTCGTGGGAAAGAAACTATCCAAGAAATTACAAGGAGAAACCAATGTTGTTCGGAAGAAGAAAAAAGACGGCGAAAGCGCCTGACGAAACCGCCGCTCCCGCGCATTACAGCGGGCGTATCGACGTGAAAAACGCCGACCTTTTCTACGGCGATTTCCAGGCGCTCAAAAATATCAGCATAGAGATTCCCGAAAAGCAGATCACGGCGTTCATCGGGCCTACGGGCTGCGGCAAGAGCACGTTTTTGAAATGTTTCAACCGAATGAACGATCTGATCCAGGGGTGTAAGATCACGGGGGAGTTCCGCATCGGCGACGTGGATATATACGGCGACATCGACGTGAACGACCTCCGCAAAAACGTGGGAATGGTGTTCCAGAAACCCAATCCCTTCCCGATGAGCGTTTACGACAACATCGCCTACGGTCCCCGCACGTTCGGCATCAAAAAGCGGGCGGAGCTCGACGAGATCGTGGAGCGCTCGCTCGTGCAGGCGGCGATGTGGGACGAACTCAAAGACCGTTTAAACAAGTCCGCCCTGGGGCTTTCGGGCGGGCAGCAGCAGCGGCTTTGCATCGCGCGCGCCCTCGCCGTCGGGCCGGAAATCATTCTGATGGACGAGCCGACCAGCGCGCTCGACCCCATTTCCACGGGCAAGATCGAAGAGCTCTGCATGGAACTCAAAAAGGACGTTACGGTGGTCATCGTTACGCACAACATGCAGCAGGCGGTGCGCATTTCCGATAAAACGGCATTTTTCTTACTGGGAGATCTGATAGAATATGGTGACACGGATCAGATATTTACGTCGCCCAAACAAAAGCAGACGGAAAATTATATTACGGGCAGATTCGGCTGACGGAGGTGTATATATGAGTGCAAGAAAATATTTGGAAGAAGGCCTTGCCGAGATGAACATGACCTTGAAGGAAATGTGCCTTCTCGTGGAGGATATGATCGACCAGGCGGTTACCGCCCTCACGGACAACGACACGGCGCTCGCCGCGCACATCCACGAACGGGACAAGAAAGTGGACGAATACGAGATAGACATCGAGCGCATGTGCATGCGCCTTCTTTTGAAAGAGCAGCCCGTTGCGGCAGATTTCAGGGCGGTTTCCACATCGCTCAAAGTCATCACGGATATCGAGCGCATCGGCGACCAGGCGAGCGACATCGGCGATCTGATCGCGCAGAACGCGGGCGTGGTGACCAAGGGCGACACGGCGAAACTCAAAATGATGGGTATCCTCGCCAAGGACATGGTGAAAAACAGCGTGGACAGCTTTATCCATGCCGATAACGACCTCGCGGACAGAACCGCCAAAAAGGACGACGAACTGGACGAACTCTTCATCGACGTGAAAAACGGGCTGATCGAATTCATGAAGGAATCCCCCGAAAACGCGGACGACGCGCTCGTGCTTATGATGATCGCCAAATATTTCGAAAGGATAGGCGATCACGCGGTGAACGTGTGCGAATGGACCAAATACGAGGAAACGGGAGAGCACGTCAAATTTCAGTAACGGAACGCGCGGAAAAGGGGTTTTCCGCGCGTTTTCCGAAAAATAAGCGTTTTTTCGGTCGAAAACCGTTGACAAAAAAACCGCCTTTTGCTAAAATTTAAGAAACATTTATCCAAATGCGGAGATGAAGATATGTCTTTTTTTTCGCCTGCGGCTTTCAGAGAGCCCGCGGTAGGTGCGAGCGGGCGGCGCGGAAAGAGAAGATCTCCCTTCGGAGCAGACGCCCGGAACCTGAAAAGAAGTATGGGCGTACGATCAGGCCCCGTTACAGGCCGAAGGTGCAACCTTTACTGAGAGGGCCGCGGATCGCGGTCAATTTGGGTGGTAACGCGTAGTATTATGATCTTCGTCCCAAAAACTGATTTGGCGGCGGGGATTTTTTTATACGGAAATTCGCCCGCGCCCCCGCGGCGCGGAAAGGAGGATTCGGCTGTGAATAAATACGTTTTGTCGGTGCTTGTCAAAAACCATTCGGGCGTGCTTCGCCGCGTGAGCGGCCTGTTTGCGCGGAGGGGCTACAACATCGAGAGCCTTACCGTCGGCGTGACGGAAAACCCCAAGGTTTCCCGCATGACCGTGGTCGTGTGCGGCGACGAGTACATCGTGGACCAGATCACCAAGCAGGTGAGCAAGCTCGTGGAGGTTTTCAAAGTGGAGATCCTTCCCGCAGAAACTTCGGTGTTCCGCGAACTCCTCCTCGTCAAGGTGAAAACGAGCAAGGACTCCCGCGCGGAGATTCTGGAAATTTCCAACATTTTCCGCTCGCGCGTGGTGGACGTCGCCGCCGATTCCCTCGTGCTGGAAGCCACGGGGGACGCCAACAAATTAACCGCCCTTCTGAAGATGCTCGAACCCTTCACCATCCTCGAACTGGTGCGCACGGGGCTTACGGCGCTCCAGCGCGGGGCGGCGGTTTTCGGAAAAGAGGAAAAGGAGAAAAGCGATGCGTAAGATCAAAATATTCGATACGACGCTGCGCGACGGGGAACAATCCCCCGGATGCAGCATGAATTTGAGCGAAAAACTGAAAATGGCGGCGCAGCTGGACGCGCTGGGGGTGGACGTGATCGAGGCGGGTTTCGCCATCTCCTCGCCGGGGGATTTCGCGGCGGTGAAGGGTATCGCCTCGGTCGTGAAACGCGCCGTGGTCGCCTCCCTCGCCCGCGCGGTGAAAAAGGATATCGACGCGGCTTACGAGGCGGTGAAGGAAGCGGAACATCCACGCATCCACGTGTTTCTGGCGACGAGCGACATCCATATGGAATACAAACTCAAAATGACGCGCGAGCAGGTGCTTTCCACCGTGAAGGAAATGGTCGCCTACGCGCGCTCCCTCTGCGAGGACATTGAATTTTCCGCGGAGGACGCCTTCCGCAGCGACGTGCCGTTTTTGTGCCGCGTGGTGGAAACGGCGATCGGGGCGGGCGCGACGACCATCAACCTGCCCGACACCGTGGGGTACGCCACGCCGGTGGAATACGGCAATTTCATCGCGGCGGTGAGAAAGGGCGCGAAGGGGCTGGACAAAGTTACCGTTTCGGTGCACTGCCACAACGACCTCGGTATGGCTACGGCAAACTCTCTGATGGCGGTATTGAACGGCGCCGATCAGATCGAATGCACGGTGAACGGCATCGGCGAGCGGGCGGGCAACACCGCGCTCGAAGAGGTGGTGATGGCGCTCAAAACGCGCAGGGACGTGTTCGACGCCTATACCGATATCGATACCACGCAGATTTTCAAAACGAGCAAACTCCTCACGGCGATCACCGGCGTGAAGGTGCAGCCCAATAAAGCCATCGTGGGCGAAAACGCCTTCGCGCACGAGGCGGGCATCCACCAGCACGGCGTGCTCGCCAACCGCGCGACTTACGAGATCATGACGCCCGAATCCATCGGGCTCACCGAAAACAAGATGGTGCTCGGCAAGCACAGCGGCAAACACGCGCTCGAAGACAAACTCCGCCAGATGGGCTTTTCGGTGGAAAAAGACGAACTCGAAGAGCTGTTCGAGGAATTCAAAGTGCTCGCCGACAGGCAGAAGAGCGTTTCCGACCTCGACCTCGAAGCCCTCGTGCACAGGAAACTGATGAAGATTCACGAGAGTTTCAAACTCGACCGTTTCGTGATCAACGTGGGCAACACCATCACCACCACGAGCGCGGTGCGCCTCATCAACGACAAGGGCGAGGAGATGGAGGCGGTAACCTCTTCCAAGTTCGGGCCGATAGACGCGTCGTATTCCGCCATCAAGGAGATCGTGGGCGGCGAGGATTTCGAGCTTGTGGACTTTCTGATCGATTCCGTTACGGGCGGCACGGACGCGCAGGGCGCGGTAACCGTGAAGATCCGTTCGGGCGGCAAGGTATATAACGGGCACGCTGTGTGCCTCGACATCGTGGAGGCGGCGGTGCGCGCCTACATTTCCGCCATCAACAACATGATCCACGATAAGAATATGGTCGGGCAGAGTTAAGATGAAAAAAATCACGGTACTCGATTCCACGCTGCGCG
>CALVZR010000153.1 GCA_944372565.1 uncultured Clostridia bacterium
ATTTACGGCATCGCGGAAAAGGACGTGAAGGGCAGGCCGGCGTTCGACTTTTTGAATCCCACCGACTTCGTGCTCGCGCTCGAAGAGGGCAGGGACGTACACAACAAAAAAGTAAAAATAGACAAGACGGGCAAGACGATAGAGCTTTCCGTCATCCTTCTGAAAAAGCAGAGCGTCGTTTACGGCGTGATGAAGGACATCACCGAAGAAACCGATTACGACGAAAAACTCAACGCCGTGAAGATGGAAACGCTTTCCACCACGGACGAGGTCATCAAAAAGCAGATGCGGGTCGCGCAGGAGATCGCCTCGCTGCTCGGCGAAACGACGGCGGAAACCAAAGTCGCCCTTCTGAAACTCAAAAAGACGCTGCAAAGCGGGGACGCGGAGGAGAAATAAATGCCGCTGCGCCTGGAAAGCGGCTATACGTCGCTCAACAAAAAGAACGAAGAGCTGTGCGGCGACAAGGTGGAGATCAAGCGCAACGGAAAGTTCACCACCCTCGTTCTGGCGGACGGGCTGGGGAGCGGCGTGAAGGCGAACATCCTTTCCACGCTCACGAGCAAGATCCTGTGCACGATGGTGAGCGAGGACATCTCGATTTTCGACTGCGTGGAAACCATCCTGCAAAGCCTTCCCGTGTGCAAGGTGCGCGGCGTGGCGTATTCCACCTTCACCGTGATCCACATCGACGACGAGGGCAAAGGCTATCTTCTGGAATTCGACAATCCCGAGGCGATCTACTATCACGGCGGAAAATGCTGCGATTTCGCGCGGGAAGAAATGCTCGTATGCGGCAAAAAGGTGTATAAAACCGATCTCGCGCTCGAAGAGGGGGACGTGATCGTCACCATGAGCGACGGCGTCATCCACGCGGGCATCGGCATGACGATGAATTTCGGCTGGCAGCGCGGGGACGTGAAGGAATATCTCGACGGCGCGATCAAACCGCAGATGAGCGCGCGCTGCATCGCGTGGCTGCTCGCGGCGGCGTGCAACGATTTATATCTCGATAAACCGGGGGACGACACCACCGTGCTCGCCGTGAAGGCGCGCGCGGAGCTCAAAGTGAACATCATGGTCGGGCCTCCCGTGGATAAAAGCAAAGACGATTTTTACATCTCCCGTTTTTTAAGCGGGGAAGGAAAAAAGGTGGTGTGCGGCGGCACGAGTTCGCAGATCGTGGCGCGCTATTTGGGCACTTCCGTGCGGGCGGGTTTCGATTTCCCCGATAAGGACGTGCCGCCCATCGGCTACATCGACGGCATAGACCTCACCACCGAGGGGGTGCTCACGCTGCGAAAACTCCTCGAATATTCCGAAAAATACCTTTCGGTAAACGATCTTTCGCCCAAATATTTCACCAAAAAGGACGGCGCGAGCCTGCTCGCGAACGTGCTCTTCGAGGAGGCGAGCGACGTTACGTTTTTCGTGGGGCAGAGCATCAACAAGGCGCACCAGGGACTGCCCATCGACACGACGATGAAATTAAAACTCGTGGAAAGCCTGGCGCACAATCTCAAACGTATGGGCAAAAACGTGGAAGTTTTCTACGATTAAACGGAAATTGCCGCAAAACTACGCGGTAAAATAATAAAAAAGGAGAGAAGGAACTATGGCAAGGTTTACTTTACCGAGGGACATCTACTTCGGCAAGGGATGCATGGAGGAGGTTTTGAAAAACCTCAAAGGCAAAAAGGCGATTATCGTATTGGGCGGCGGCTCGATGAAGCGTTTCGGCTTCCTCGACAGAGCGGTGAACGCCCTCAAACAGGCGAATATCGAGGTGGAACTCTTCGAAAACGTGGAACCCGATCCTTCCGTGGAAACGGTGATGAAGGGCGCGGAGGCGATGCGCAAATTCCAGCCCGACTGGATCATTTCCATGGGCGGCGGCTCGCCCATCGACGCGGCGAAGGCGATGTGGGCTTTCTACGAATATCCCGAAACGACGTTTGAACAGCTCATCACGCCGTTTAATTTCCCCGAACTGAGGCAGAAGGCGAAATTCCTCGCCATTCCTTCCACGTCGGGCACGGCTACGGAAGTTACGGCGTTTTCGGTCATCACCGATTACTCCAAGGGCATCAAATATCCTCTGGCGGACTTCAACATCACGCCGGATATCGCGGTGGTCGATCCCGAACTCGCGGAAACCATGCCCAAAACGCTCACGGCGCACACCGGTATGGACGCGCTCACGCACGCCATCGAAGCGTACGTTTCCACGCTCAACGGCCCGTTCACCGATCCGCTCGCGCTCCGCGCCATCCAGATGGTGTTCGAATATCTGCCCGCTTCCTACAACGGCGATATGAAAGCGCGCGAACAGATGCACTACGCGCAGTGCCTCGCGGGTATGGCGTTCTCCAACGCGCTGCTCGGCATCGTGCACTCCATGGCGCATAAAACGGGCGCGGCGTTCTCCACGGGGCACATTCCCCACGGCGAAGCCAACGCGATGTATCTGCCCTATGTCATCAAATACAACGCGAAGGACGCCACGGCGCTCAAGAGATATGCAGATATCGCGCGTTTCGTGAAACTCGAAGGCAAAACGGACGAAGAGCTGATGCACGCTCTCTGCGCCAAGATCGACGAGTTCAACAAACTGCTCAATATCCCCAAGACGCTCAAAGAATTCGGCATCGACGAGGCGGAATTCAAGGAGAAGGTGAACGCCATCGCGGCAAACGCCGTGGGCGACGCCTGCACGGGTTCCAACCCGCGCTCCATCACGCCAGATCAGATGGCAAAACTCTTCACGGCGATCTATTACGGCGAGAAAGTAGATTTCTAAGATGACGGAATACGACGTGATCGCGGTGGGGCTGGGCCCCGCCGCGGCGAGCGCCGCGAACTATACGGCGATGGGCGGCTGTAAAACGCTGCTCATCGGCGAAGCCGCGGGCGCGCTTTACCGCGCGGGAAAGATCGCAAATTACTACGCGGCAGGCGAAACGAGCGGCAAAGAGCTGTTTGAGCGCGGGCTCGATCAGGCGCGCGCGTTGGGCGCGGAAGTCGTTTACGGGCAGGTGGTGGAGATCGCGGCGAACGGAGAGGACTTCACGGTGAAGCCCGCTTCGGAAGAATACCGCGCCAAAGCCGTTCTGCTGGCGACGGGCGCGGCGCGCAGCCGCCCGAAGGTCGAAGGGCTGGATGCTTTCGACGGCAAGGGCGTGAGCTGGTGCGCCGTTTGCGACGGGTTTTTCTACCGCAAAAAGAAGGTGGGCGTTTACGGCGCGGGCGAATATGCCGCGAGCGAGGCGAAATACCTTTCCGGCATCGGCTGCGAGGTAACGCTCTTCACCGACGGCAGGGAAACGGCGTTCGGCGGCGTTCCCGTGCGCGCGGAGAAAATCGCAAAACTCTACGGCGGGGAAACGCTGGAAGGTGTACAGCTCGCCGGCGGGGAAAAGGTGCCGCTTTCCGCGATGTTCGTCGCCGAGGGCGTGGCGTCCTCCGCGGATTTTGCGAAGATGATCGGCATCGAAACCGCGGGCAATGCGGTGAAGGTGAACGAAAAATGCGAAACCAACGTGCCCGGCTTATACGCCGCGGGAGACTGCACGGGCGGGCTCCTGCAAGTGGCGAAAGCGGTGAGCGACGGCGCGATTGCGGGCGTACAGATCTGCCGTTATCTGAAAAACAAATAAAAAAACCACGGCGGGCGGCTGAAAAGCCGCCCGCTTTTGTTTTTATCTGCAAAACGAAAGGAAGTTATTTTCAGATTTTTCCGAAAATGCGGGACAAAACGGCTCGCGCAGACGTTGTAAAAGAAAAGATAAAGCGAGGGAGGAAAAAGAATGAGCAAAAAGAAGATTTTTCTTTTATCTGTGGCTGCAATTTTGGTGGTCGTTTTGGTAATGTTGATATTGTCAAGTTTTTCTTGGTTTTACACGGAAGATCGGCATATTCACAGGATACGGGAACGGGCGGAAAAGCGTTTTTTTGGGGGAAGACAGCGAGTATACGGGCTTAGAAGTATATCCGGTTTATAACGAGTACGATGAGCTGAGGTATGCTCTGATTGAATTTGAACCGCAGGGATATATCTATGTATATATTAGCAAAAAGGCGTATCTGTGGAGTAGTATGTACAGTCTCAGCGATACAGAAGTCGGGCGCGGTTGGTGGCCGTATCGAATAAAAGAGGGCGTTAGAGAGGATATCGTGGACGAAAACGGAAATGTGATTGGTCGTGTTTTTAATCGTGAGCTTATCCGAGATGAAAACGGGCAGGTGATCACCTATCACGACAGTCATTTCAAGGTGGCGGGAATCGAGAATGAGCGCCGTTATTTCTTGTCAACCGTATGTGCTGTGTATGCCGGTCTTAATCGCGGTCTGATCCCTGCGGTGAAACGAGGGGATCAGTATCTCGATTTGGTGGATGGGACAATGATAAACTATACTCCCGGCATGGAGTCAACATATGCTGTCGCAGAAGTTATATTTATCAACAATGTTGGTTTTGATTTATAGGATGTTTAAATTCGCTATTGACAAGCCGCGCCGTCTGTGTTAAAATGAAAAAAACCGATAAGGGGGGAAAGATTTTGCAAAGAGAGATCACAAATCAAAAATACGGGAAAATTCTCTTTAACGAAAACATCTGGACGGGAAAGAAAACCCTTTCCGTAGAGGGCGCGCCGCTCGAAAAGAAGGGAAAAAACGAATTTCTCATGCCGGACGGAAAGACCGGGTATTTAAAAGGGAATACCATCACGGGGGTCACGCTCACCGCGGGGGTCGAAACGATCCGCCTTACGCCTTCGTTGAAATGGTATGAGGTCGTGCTGTCGCTCCTTCCGTTCGTGCTGATTATGGTGTGGGGGAACAGCGTGCAGCTGTGCAGCATCATTCCCGTCGTCGGCGGTGCGATCGGCGGGGGCATTTCGGGAGCCTGCGTCGCCATAAATTTGTTTTGCGTCAAAACGACGGACAATATTTTGCTGAAGATCCTGATCACTCTGGGCGTGCTCGCGGCGTGTTTTCTCGTCTGTTACGGCATCGCCGCGGCGATCTTGGCGGCAGCGGCATAAAACCTGAATTTCGGAACGCGGAAGTTTCAAACTTCCGCGTTTTTTGCGCCGCTTGTTTCCGTCCGGGCGTTCTTTCGGGAAAATCCGCTTTACTTGCGGGGCGGATTGTTGTATAATATCGGGTATGAAGAGAGATCAGATCGCAAAGGAAAACTTCGTGAAAGGATACAACTGCACGCAGGCGGTCGTGCTGGCGTTTTCAGACGTGCTCGGCATCGACGGGCAGACCGCCCTGCGGCTGGTTTCGCCCTTCGGCGGGGGAATGGGCAGGCTGCGGGAGGTGTGCGGCACCGTTTCGGCGATGTTCTTCGTGCTCGGCGCGGCGCGCGGCTATGCCGACCCCAAGGATACCGAGGGAAAAAAACGGCTGTATGCCGAGGTGCAGGAACTCGCGGAAGCCTTCCGGAAGGAAAACGGCAGCATCATTTGCCGCGAACTGCTGGGCGTGGCGGGGACGG
>CALVZR010000154.1 GCA_944372565.1 uncultured Clostridia bacterium
ACATGGTGTTGAACAGTCCGGTGTTATAGTCCGTGCCGCCCACGTTGGATCTCCACCCGATGTCCGCCGTGCTGCTGCGCGCGAAACGCGTGCGGGCATTGGGGCTGTTGCGGATAATGGTGACCTCTCCTCCCTTATGCACGTCCCACACGTCGCGGGCGAAAGGCGTCATCTGGGCGAGCTGGTCGTCGCTCAGCGTGTAATCGTAAGGCAGCACCGCGCCCGTCACCATCGTGAAGATCTCCAGGGATTCTTCCGAATACTGGAACTGCAGCCATTCGCGCACCAGCTGTTCGGTGATCGAACCGGGCGTGACCGTCTTGTTGTTCACGAAGATGACGGTGCCGCTCCCCATGGATCCGAGGGAGATCTGGTTTTCGTCCTTCTGCCCTTCGATATAGGGAATGGGATAAAAACGGAAATCGCGCTTGCCGTAGCCGTTTTCCACGTTGGACTGCCCCATAGAATTAAAGTAACCGCGCGCCTCGTTTTCCCACCACTCGCCTTCGAAGATCATGGCGATGCGCTTGCCTGAGGTGTTGATTTTGCTCATGATGAAGTTGCGCTGCGCCATCGAATAGGAATGCCCGCTGTTGGCGATATCGGGATCGTAAAATCCTTCCCGCATAAAACTGCGCACGAATTCCGCCGCTTTCAGTCTGCCTTCCTGCAGGGAAGCGAGCAGATACCCCGTTTTTTCCGTAACGGGCGTTTCCGTACCGTCCGCGGCGACGAAATCCCCTTCGTAATCTTTCAACAGGTCAAAATTTGCCTGTCCGTCGTACTGCGCAACGATGGCGTTCACGTATGCGTCGGAATAGTAGCCCACGCCCGTGGAATAAGTAAAGGGAATATAACCTTCGCGCTGGATGCGCACGAGAAGCTGGATAAATTCTTCCATGGTGGCGGGCATGCCGTCGCGCCCGTCATAATCGAGCCAGCCCCTTTGGGCGAACAGATCCCTGTCGTAGATAAACCCCGTTACGGTGTCCTCGAAAGGCATGCCGTAAAATTCGGGATCGGCAACCTTGTCGGTTGCGTCGGACGTGTTATAGGCGTCCTGAAAATACGGATCCATTTTGTCGTAGATGCTGAGCACGGCGGTTTCGCCGTCCTCGGCGAGGGACCCGTCTTCCGCATAGACCTTTTCGGTGAGGATATCCGTGATGTCGTATGCCACGCCGCCGTCCGTCCATACGGAAAGGTCGGACTGCGAGGTATAGTAGATATCCATGGTTTCTCCGCCCGACTGGATGTTGGGCAAAAGCGTACCCGAAAGGTAGGGATCTTTCTTGGGAACGATATTCACGTGCACGCCCGTTTTCCCGGTTTCGAGGGAAATGCCTTCATAGCGCGCTTCGAAATTTCTCGCCACCTGCTTGATCCATTCGCTGCCCAGGCCGCCGTCGTAAACGCCGATGTCGAGCTGCGTCATGTTATCGTAATTCTCCCCTCGGTTGCACGCGCCGAATACCGGCACGCACATGCACGCGGCAAGTGCGAAAACTGCGGCTCTTTTCCAGAATTTCATGTTGTTTCTTCCTCCTGCTTTGAAATAATACGGCTCCTTCCCCCCGAAAAGAGCCGTTTTGTTTTTTTTGAGTCTGAACAAAAAACGCTTATGCCTTCCTGTTCTTTCTGCGGATGAGCACGACCAGTGCGAGCGCCGCGGCGAGCACGCACAGCCCCGCAGTGCCGGCCGCCACGTTTCCGCTGCAGCTCTGGCAGCCGCCCGAGGTTTCCACCGTAACGGTTACGGTAGCGGTGCCCACGTTGCCGGCGGAGTCTTTTGCGGTGTATTCAATGCGGTATTCGCCCGCGTCCTCCACCGTAAATTTGCCGTCCGTAACCGAAACTTCCTGGGTGCCGAAATACACTTTGTACTCAACGGAAACGGTTCCGTCGCAGTTATCCGTCGCCGTCGCGCCGGGCACGGTGACCGTCGAACCCGCAGCGACGATCATATTTTCGCCGTCCACGGTGATAACGGGAGCCGTTTCGTCGTTCGAAACGACGATGGTTTTGGTGATCGAAGCGGAATTATCGTTCGCGTCGGTCGCCGTGTAAACGACTTCGTAATTTCCCGCAAGGGCGGGCGTGAATACATTGTTTTCCACACTGACTGGCTCGTTGTTGAAGGTGACCGTCAATTCGACGTCCACGCTCACCCCGTTATCGGTCGCCGTGGCGGCGGGGAGAGTGATCGCTTGCCCCGCAAAACCCGTTTCGGGAACCGTGCCGCCGAGTTCGATGACGGGCGCCTCCTCGTCGATGACGGTGATCGTCCTTTCCACGAAGGCGGAATTGCCGGCGGGGTCTGCCGCCGTGTAGCGCACGGTGTAGGTGCCCACCTGCCCGAAGGAATAATTTTCGGTGTAGGGTTCAAACGCGCCGTCGCCGAATTTTACTTCTATCGTGAGCTCGATATCGTTGCCCTGCGCGGCGTCCGAAGCGCGCACGTCGCTCTCTCCCACGGAGATCGCGTCGCCGAGCTGTACGGTGATCGCGTCCTCTATGCCGTCGAGTTCGATGGCGGGATCGCCTTCGTCCAGCCATTTGGCGTAGATCGTGGCGGTGCCGGTGATGTCTTCCAGAGCGGCGGGCGTTTCAAAGTTCTCGTCCAGATACCAACCGTCGAACGTCCAGTAATCCTTCACTGCTTCGGGCAGCGCGCTGCCCAGCCTGCCGCGCGTGTGTTCGGACCAAGTGATCGCGGATATCGCATTGCCGCCGTTCACTTCAAAGGTGAGCGTATAAGCCGTTTCCACGACCACGGTATATTCCTTGCTCACCGCCTGATATTCTTCTTCGAGCGCGGTGCCTGTTATGGTCACCTGCTGCGAACCCGTGGCGGAAGTATCCGCATTGAATACGGCGCTCTCTTTTTCCACAAGGCTCCAGGAGCCGCCAATCGCCGCGGTATAGGTGATCTGCGCGTCGGCAATATCCTCGCCCTGCGGCACGTAGATGGTGCCGCTCTGCTCTTCGGCATGGGTGATCTCCGCCGACCAATCCACGGGGATAAACTCGGTTGCCAGCGAAACGCCGTTTACGGAAACGAGATCGAGCGTAGAGCCGCTCACCCCGGAAACCTTTACGGTGTAGCCGTCCTGCAGCCTGTCTGCGACCTTGGGTAGCGCATACTGACCGTTCGCATTCAGTTCATCCAAAGTGCTATATACCGCGTCGCCTTCCTCGGGGATCTGATACGTTCCCAGCGTTCCGTCGAACGATGCGAGTTTCACGCGGTAAACCGCATTGTTATCAAGGGCATAAATATTGAGGATATCTCCCGACCATTCCAGAGAGAGCAATCCCTCTCTCTTATTTACCCCATCAGCATTGGTTCCGAAATACGGAGCAAAAATTCCGTGCGCGTCATCGCTGGGTCTGGAGGTGAAGAAAATTCTCGAAGTCCACGCTTCGGGATCGCCTCCGTTCCCCTGGCTGTTCGTCACGCCGGCACGGATCTCTTCGCCGTATTTCACATAAGCCATCGTACCCCAGCCGTTGCTTTGAAAATGGATTTCAAAAACGTCTTCTCCGTTCAGATCGGCAATGGTGAACACCACGTCCAGACCGTTGGTCGATCCGTCCATGGGAAGCGACGAAGGCGCGCGGAAACGAATTTCCGTATTCCCTTCAAAAACGCCGTTCACGCTGCCGGAAAATCCGTCCGTTCCCGTGATGTGCAGGCCGGCATAATCGCCGCTTTCCACGGAAAGTTCGTTTTCCGTAGTCACCAGAGATTCCGTATCGACCCCCGCTTTAACTTCAAACGTGCGTTCCTGCACGTTTCCGTCCGCCTCCGAACCGACCTGCGCGATATAGGAAACCGTGTAAGTGCCGAGTTTCGCGGGCGTGACCGAAAGCGAAGAGGTGATATCCGTCTTTACGCCGTCCGGATCGGTGAGTTCCACTTTTTCCACGGGCGCGGGCGTAGGCTCCGCCACCGTGGTATATGTGGCAGAGGGAATCGCCGTCGTATAACCTTTTGCAAAGACCGTCGGGAAAGAACCGCTCAGCGTGATTACGGCGCGGTCCGCCCAGGCGGAATAATATGCGGGTTCGCTCGCGATCGTCGCCATCGCCTCGCCGTTGATGGAAACGAAGTTGATATCTATATCGCCCGCGCTTGTAAAGCCGATCGTATAGCCGTCTTTCAAGCGATCTGCGATTTTAGGCAGGGCAAACTGCCCGGTCGTGTTGATCGCCTCGGCCGCATTTTCATTGCTACCGAAAGAAGCAACCCCGGAAGCGGGAATTTCAAACGTCGTATCCGTTCCGTCGAAAGAGGCGAGTTTCATTTTATATTCGGTTGCAAAACCGTAATTACTTCCCGCGCTCCAAAACGCCGTATGATATACAGAGAGAATATCATTGTTTTCTCCTTCCCATTCAAAAGAAAGCGAGCCGATTTTGGTATTCTCCGCAACATTGAAACTCGGCAAAGCATATCCTGATCCCGTCCAAAGATTTCTGCTCTGATAAAATATACCGCCGCCCCAACCCGCGGCTTCGGCATTTAATCCGCTCGCGCGGTATTCTTCGCCGTACATAAGGTATGCGCCGCTGGTCGTCCAGCCGTCGCCGCTTTCAAAATGTACGGAAAAAACCTCTTCTCCTAACAAATCGTAAACTGTAAATACGACTTGTTTTCCTGTATAGCTTCCGTCTGCCGGCGCGGTTGAGGGAAACTGAAATTCAAGCGCAGTATTTTCCGTAAATACACCGTTGATCTGACCGCTTACGTCCGCCCCGTTCGCCTCCACCGTCAGCCCTGCATAATCGCCCGACGGGGTGATTGTCGTAGCGCTGTCCGTTCCGAACAGCATTTCCGCCGAAAAATCCCCGTCTGCCGCGCGCGCGGGACGGGCGTTTTCGCAAACGAGCATCGCGCACGCGCCGACGATCATCGCCAGCGCGGCCGCAAATGCCGCCGCAAATTTGTGCAAACTTTTTCTCATGTTCACTTCCTCCTTCTTAGTCTGTTCAAAAAAACTGTACTTTTACTAAAAAAATAATTTTTGCGATTTTCTTTGCCGTAATCTTATGGATTGCGGCCTTTTTTTGTTTGAAAAGCACGCTCAGCGAAAGTACACTTTCATTGTAAACGCGCGGCGCGTTTTTGTCCATAGACACAGATAATTTTTTTATGGAAAATTTTAATTTTCAAAATTTCATATTTTGCAAATAAAATCGTCATATTTTTCCATGTAAAGAAAAAAGCACCCCGCGCCGCGGGCGGAAAGCGCAAAGCAGACCCGCAAAAAAGCAAAACTTTCGGCTTTTATCCCTGCACCGCCGCGGCGCTCTCCCGCACGGCGTGCAAAGCGGAAAGTTTTTTGTATATGGAAAATTCTAAACAAAATTTTTTAAAAACATCTTGACAACCTGAATTTTTTATATATAATGAAAAGCGGAAAAGGAGCGAAAAAACGTGGAATACAACGACTTTGAAAAAAACACGGCGGCCAAATCGGTAACCAATATCCCCACCAATCATATAGACCTTTCCATCGGACATTACGGATTCGAGCACACAAACGCGCACAAAGCGTATGTATCGGGATCTTCCTACCCCACGTACCGCCTGCACTTCATCTTGAAAGGGCAGCTTACGATGTTCATGAACGGGCAAAAGACCGTGCTCAAAAAAAACCATTGTTTCCTGCTCCGCCCCGATATCGATACGGGCTATCTGACGGACAGAAACGCCCCCGCCTGTTTTTACTGGGTGTCTTTCAGCGGAAACAACTCCAAAGAATACGTCGCGCAGATGGGATTCGGCGAAAAAACGGGATACCTGACCGTGCCCGCAAAATACGCAAAAAAACTGCGCGACGCCTTTTACAAGAATTTCGACCGGGAAGAGGACGCGGAAGAGCTCACGGATGTGGAATTTACCGAACATTTCATGCAGATCGTGCGGCTTTTGCATCTCTCTTCCGTAAACGCCGCGCAAAATTCGCAGGCGCACACAAAATCGCGCAAAAAATACGTGGAACTCGCCCTCGAATACGTGAACGAGCATTACGCCGACCCCTCTCTTTGTATCGGCGACGTGGCGAAAACCCTCTTTCTGCACGAAAATTACCTTTCCAAACTGTTCAAAAACGCGATGGGGATGACCTTCGGCAGCTATCTTACGCAAAAGCGCATCGAATACGCCGCCTCCCTGATGGAGCAGGGGCATACCTCCGTTACGGAGATCGCCTCCCTCGTCGGCTATGCCGACCCGCTGTATTTTTCCAAGGTCTATAAAAAATACAACAAGATCTCCCCGAGCGAGAACATCAAAAAGTTTCAGTCCCCTCGTTCTTAACGAAAACCAAGAAAAACCGCCCCGCAGTGCGACTGCGGGGCGGTTCGGCGTTTTATTCGTCTATTTTCACAAAGTGGATCTGCCCGGGGGACATAAACATCGAAATCCCGTCGAACTTTTTATATTTTCCGTAAAAATACAGTTTCGCCTTTTCCGGCTGCGTCTGCGACAGGTTGCAAACGCCGATGATCCTCTTTCCCGTTTGCGGATGGAGGAACCGCGTGACGATAAGCGGCGTATCGTTCATGCTTTCCACCTGGCGGACGATATCGTCCGCGCCTTCCAAAAACATTTCCGTATTTCCGAACGTCACGCCGAAATGATAAATTTTTTCCGCATCGTAGCCGTTTACCACCGCCGCAACGTGGTCGTTGAAAATGTTCGTCTGCCGCATGACCATATCGTACATCGGCGTTTTGCGGTTATATAAATCGATGGGAGAGCCGCGGAAATTTTCCATCAGGTGATATCTTCTTTCGTAAAAGTAAAACCAGGAAATGCCCTTTACGCCGTGCGCTATGGAAGTATTGAGCTGCCAGCGCAGATCGTCTTCCGTAGGAACGCGGTTGCCGCACCCCCCGAAACAGCCTATCGTGTTCCAGAGCGGAACACCGCAGCGTTTCGCCACCGCGCCGAACAGATTGAGGTTGATGAAATAATCGTTGAGCGCCATTAAACGGTTGTGGTCCACAAGCTGCATATAACAATCGTACATCAAAAATTCCAGCCCGGAACGGCGCACGAAATCTTCCAGCTTTTCGCCGAAACGGGCCTGCTCGAAACCGAGCGTTTCCGCAAAGGAATCCCCCCTCCACATCGCAAAGAAATTCACGAACGGATGCAGCCGGGGCGCAAGGCTCTTTTGCAGGCGCACCGCCTCGATGGCCTCTTCCCACACGCCTTTATGCGGCTCGTCCCCCACGTGGAACCCCCAGACGGCTTTGTGCGATCCGAAATCCTCGACAGCCTGTTTCAGCCCCTCGATAAATGCGTCGCGCCCCTGTTCCTTCAAGGCGTTCCAATGGGAACGCGCGTCGCACACCACGACTTTCAGCCCCAGCCGGGCGCACTCGTCGAGCATTTCCGTCATCTGCTCTTTTTTATGTTTTTTTGGGTCGTATTCAAAACTCATGGCGAGATTTACGCCAAGTTCCTTCCACTTTGCGACCTCTTCTTTTCCCAATGCTCCCGTTTCTACATAGTTCCAGAAGGATACGGGATACTTTTCCATATCGAGCAACACCTTTTTCCTCCTTGCGGACTTTTCCCTCTATTATGAACAAACTTTTTTTTCATTTGTCAAGCGGTTTAACTTTTTTCACTGCCGTTCCACGAGCACCACGGGGCGGTAAATGCCGCCGTCCGCCTGTTCCACCGCGCGGCAGATCTCCTCTTTCACTTCCTCTTCGCTCTTCTTGCAGTCGAAGGGCACCGCCACCTCGAAAATCACGTTGGTCTTGTGTTCCCCCGGCACCGTGCGGAAATCGTGCATGGAATAGCATTCGTCGAGCGAGCGCACGAGCGCGCCGAACTTTTCGCGCAGCGCCACCACCTGCGGGTCGTTCACCACGATGGGATCGAGATGCCCCGTGAGCGAAATGTTCGTTTCGCTTGCAAATTCCTGTTCGATCTCGTCCACCAGCTCGTGCGAGCGCATCACGTCCACGGAGGCGTCCACTTCGATGTGCACGCTGGCGTAAAATTTGTTCGGCCCGTAGCTGAACACGCTCACGTCGTGCACGCCGAGCACCTCTTTATGCGCGAAAATGCGTTCCTTGATCTTCTCGATCAGTTCGGGATCGGGCGCCTGCCCGATGAGTTTGGACATCGTTTCCTTTAAGATCCCTATGCCCGAAACCGCCACGAACACCGCGACCAGCACGCCCGCGTAGCCGTCCGGATTGAACCCCGTGAAACGCTGCACGAGCAGCCCCGCGATGACGACGAGCGTGGCGACGCAGTCCGAAAGGCTGTCCTTGGAGAGGGCGAGGAGCACGTCCGAATCGATCTTCTTCCCCAAAGCGCGCGCATAGAAGAACATAAATCCCTTCACGAGCACGGATGCCGCCAGCACGGCGAGCGCGAGCACGGAAAATTCCGCCGCCTCGGGCGAAAGGATTTTCCCCACCGATTCCTTCGCCAGTTCGAACGCGACGACGAGGATGATGAACGCCACCGCCATAGAGGCGATATATTCCACGCGCTGGTGGCCGTACGGGTGTTCTTTATCCGCGGGCTTTGCCGCCAGACGGAAGGAAACGAGCGAAACCGCTCCGCTGCCGCAGTCCGAAAGGTTGTTGAGCCCGTCCGCCAGCACGGAGATCGCGCCCGAAATCACCCCCGCCGCGATCTTGCCCGCGGCGAGCGCGACGTTGCACAAAATGGCGACCACGCTGCCCGTCTTTCCGTATTTTTCCCGTTCTTTGGGCGTGATGTTTTTTGTTTTCTTTTCCTCTTTCATTTCTTTGTCCCCTGAAATGTATTTTTCTTTTCCCGCTCTCCGAGCAGAAAAAAGAAAGGCTCGTCCGCGGGGCAGAAGGGCATTTTTTTCATCTCTTCGGGCGAAACGAAACGCGCGTCCGAATGTTCCGCGAGGGCGATCACGCCCCCTTCCTGCCGCGCAAAATAAAGCGAAACGCGCACGGTTATATCGGGATAGGAAAATTCCGTTTCCGCGAATTTCTCCCCCACGCATACCGAAATGCCGAGTTCTTCCCTGCATTCGCGCGCGAGCGCGGTTTCATCCGTTTCCCCCGTCTCCCGTTTTCCGCCGGGAAACTCCCACAAGCCGCCGCGCGCCTTATGCGCGGGGCGGCGGCACGCGAGGAATTTCCCCTCTTTTCCGATCAGAGCCGCCACAACGTGTATCATCCGCTTTTCCTGCCGTATTGTTTTTCTTCGTTTCCGTTTATTATACTCCATTCCCGCCCCGCGGGTCAAATCGTTTGCGCAAAAAACGGCAAAGACTGTTTATAAAACCGCAAAAAAACGCCTTGCTTTTCGCGAGCGGATATGCTATAATTTAGAAAATGCCGCGGTTGCGGCCGAAAAAAGAAAAAACAGGAGAACAGGAAAATGGCAAGAATGGTACTCAACGAAACCAGCTATTTCGGAGCGGGTTGCAGAGCCGAGCTCAAAACCGAGCTTTCAAAGCGCGGTATGAAGAAGGCCTTCGTCGTTTCCGATAAGGACCTCGTGAAATTCAAGGTCGCGAAGATGGTAACCGACGTCCTCGACGAAGCGGGCGTGAAATACTGCCTCTTCGACGACGTGAAAGCCAACCCCACCATCGCGAACGTGCAGGCAGCGCTCGCGCAGTTCAAGGCCTGCGCGCCCGACGTGATCATCGCCATCGGCGGCGGCAGCGTGATCGACACCGCGAAGGCGGTGGGCATCATCGCCAACAACCCCGATTTTGCGGACGTGAAATCGCTTGAAGGCATGGCGGATACCAAGAAGAAGAGTTTCCCCGTGATGGCGTTCGCCACCACCTCGGGCACGGCGGCGGAAGTGACCATCAACTACGTTATCACCGACGAAGAGGCGGGCAGGAAACTCGTGTGCGTCGATCCCAACGACATTCCCCTCGTCGCCTTCAACGACGCCGAGATGATGATGAGCATGCCCAAGGGGCTGACCGCTTCCACGGGTATGGACGCGCTCACCCACGCCATCGAGGGTTATATCACCGCGGGCGCGACGCCGCTTTCCGATCTCCTTTGCTGGAACAGCATCAAGTTTATCGCGGACAACCTCGAAAACGCCGTGAAGAACGGTTCGGACGCCGCGGCGAGAGAGGGCATGGCGTACGGCTCCTACGTGGCGGGTATGGCATTTTCCAACGTGGGGCTGGGCATCGTGCACTCGATGGCGCACCCCCTCGGCGCGCGTTTCGACATCGCGCACGGCGTGGCGAACGCCCTGCTGCTCCCCTATGTGATGGAGTATAACAAGGACGCCGCCAAAGCCAAATACGAAGGCATCGCGCGGGCGATGGGCGTGAACACCAAGGGTATGAGCGAAGACGAAGCGGCAGACGCCGCCATCGCCGCGGTGAAGAAACTCGCGCTCGCCATCGGCATCCCCCAACATCTCCGCGACATCGGCATCAAGGAAGAGAGCCTGCAGCAGCTCGCCGAGGACGCGTTCATCGACCCCTGCACGGGCGGCAACCCCAAAAAGACCAGCGTTGCGGAAATTCTCGAAATCTATAAGAAAGCGTATTGAAACGCACCATCATAAAAGGGCTGCGCTCCTTTCCGGAGCGCAGCCCTTTTGCTTTTCGTTTATTCAGTCTTTGCTTCTGTAATCGATTTTGAGTTTGACCACGGCGAGCAACAGGCAGAGCACCGCGATGGCTGCCAGCACGCACACGCACAAAATGGGTTCGTAGGAGTAAATTTCGTTATACACCCCAAACTGATAGTAAGAATTGAGGTCGCACGCACGCCCGAGCAACGCCACGCCCCACATGGTGGACGTGACGTAGCAAAGCACGCGCGCGGCGCCGTCGATGGGGATCACGCAGTCGGAAAACACCACCTGCATCACGATGACCACCAGCACGGGAAGGATGGCGCTGCCCGCGTTTTTGAGCACGGCGGAGATGAGCAGCCCCGTCGCCGGAAGCGAGAGGTGGACGAGGTAGATGGACAAAAACAGGGCGAGCGCCCCGCCCACGGGCGAAACGAAGGGGAAATCGATGAACACGAGCGCGCCCGCGGCGATGATGAGGCACTGCACCAGCCCCACGGAGGCGAGCACGGTGAACTTGGCGAGCACATAGCCCGTAACGTCCAGCCCGCCGAACACTTCGCGCGAGAGGATATCGCGCTCCTTGCAGACGGCGCTGTAAGAATTGAGCACCCCCATCAGCGCGCCCACGAACACGAAAACGAAGGTGATTGTGGAGGCGTTGAAGAGGTTCACAGGATCGACGAACGTATCTTTATCGTACACGAACAGGCAGATGATCAGCATAACGGGCGCCTGCAGCAACAGCGAAAAGAACAGCTTGCCGTTTGAAAAAATCTGTTTGAAATGCCGCCGCACCAGCACGCCGTAATGCGTGATGTTCGTCTTTGCGGAACGCTTTTTAAATCTCTTCATCGGCGCTTTCTCCTTTCTGTGCGGAAACGGGGCCGTACAGCCTTTCAAATGAGGCGTTCAGCTCCTTATAATACTCCCCGTTTTTGTAGCGCGCCTCGAACGCCTTGCACGTTTCTTCGTCCGTGAGCGAGGCAAAGATGCGCGAATAGCTCTTTTTGTTGAAATAACGGAACACGTCCGCCTGTTTTCCGTAATAGCACAGCCTGCCGCCGCAGCCGAGGAAGGCGACCTTGTCGCACTTGTCGAGGTTTTCCATCGCGTGCGTAACCACCACGATGGTGCGCCCCTTTTTGGAAAGTTCTTTTAAAAGATCCATCATTTCGAGGTCCAGATCGGGCGAAAGCCCGCTGGTAGGCTCGTCGAGGAAGATGACCTTCGGATCGGAAAGCAGTTCCATGGCGATGGAAACGCGCTTTTTCTGCCCGCCCGAAAGCGAACTGATTTTCAGCGTTTCCCTGCCCTGTAATTTTACGTCCTCGATGGCTTTATACACCCACTCCATCACCTCGTTTTTCTTCATGCTCGAACGCATGCGGAGCAGGGCGGTGTAATAGAGGGCGTCCTCCACGGTGAGGTCGTCGTGCATCACGTCCCGCTGGGGCACGCACCCGATCACGCCCTTATACGAATTGATGTTTTCGTAATAATCGTTGGTATCGTAATAGATCTTCCCTCCCGTGGCGGGGCGGATGCCGTTGATGCAGTCCAGCACGGTGGATTTTCCCGCGCCGCTCCCGCCCACGACGGCGACGAACGAACCCGCCTCGATGCGGAAACTCACGTCGTTCACCAGCGTGACCTTTCTCGTTTTGGAATATTTATCCGGCACCTCTTTGGAAATGTGCACCACGTCGATCTGTATGCCCGCCACCGACGTGGAAAAGAGCAGTTTGTTGTTGTAGAACACGTACGCCGCGGAGGGAATGGAGATGCGGTCGTAATCGTTGAGCTGCGCCCGCTTCACCTTCTTGTTGTTCACATACGTGCCGTTGGTGCTGCGGCAGTCCTCGATATAGCAGCGGCCGCCGTCGTACACGATGAAGAAATGCTTTTCGTCCACCATGGGATTGTTCACCCGCACGTCGCACTTTTCGCCGCTGCCCACCGTGGTCACCGTGCGTTCGGTGAGGTCGATGCGCTTTTTGTCGTGGCGGCGGCTGACCTGTTTCACGGCGGAAATTTCCGCGATGACCGTCTTTTTATCTCCCGCGCGGCGGATGGAAAGCTCCCCGCCGAACGGCGCGGGGTTGCGCTTGGGGCGCTTGCCGCCCACCAGAATTTCGCTGCGCGCGCCCTCGGGCGTGAAATCGTGCACCATCCAC
>CALVZR010000155.1 GCA_944372565.1 uncultured Clostridia bacterium
CCCCGCGCCGAAGCACGGGCCGCAGAACGCCGTTTTGACGACCGCGCCGCTCTCGATGAGTTTTTCGATATAGCCGTTTTCCATCAGCCCCCTGAATACGGGCTGGCTGGAAGGATAGATATTGAGGGAAAATTCGCCGTTGCCGAGCGCCGAACCTTTCAGAATTTCCTGCGCCGCGGCGATGTTTTCGTACATTCCGCCCGCGCACCCGGCGATCACGCCCTGGCTCACGTAAACTTTGCCGTCCTTCACCTTGTCCGTCAGGCAGAACGCGCCCTTGCCGCCGAGCAGTTTATTGCCTTCCTTCTCGATTTCCGCGAGAATGTCCTTTGCGTTTTCCCTGAATTCGCGGATGGTGTAGGCGTTGCTGGGGTGGAAGGGCAGGGCGATCATCGGCTCGATTTCGGAAAGATCGAGGAACACGCCGCCGTCGTAATACGCCCCGTCTTCGGGGTGAAGTTCCTTAAACGCCTCTTCCCTGCCGTGGGCGGCGTAATATTCGCGCACCTTGCCGTCCGTTTCCCAGATGGAGGAAAGGCAGGTGGTTTCGGTGGTCATCACGTCGATGCCGTTGCGGAAGTCCATGGAAAGTTTCGCAATGCCCGGGCCGATGAATTCCATCACCTTGTTTTTCACCGCGCCGTCGGCAAAAACCGCCTTCACGAGGGCGAGCGCCACGTCGTGCGGGCCTACGCCCCGTTTCGGTTTTCCCGTAAGATACACGGCAACCACTTCGGGCGCGTCTATATCGTACGTTCTGCAAAGCAGCTGCTTCACGAGTTCGGGGCCGCCTTCCCCCACCGCCAGCGTGCCGAGCGCGCCGTAGCGGGTGTGCGAATCCGAGCCGAGGATCATCCCCCCGCAGAACGCCCGCTTTTCGCGCATGTACTGGTGAATGACGGCGATGTGCGGCGGCACGAACGCCCCGCCGTATTTTTTCGCCGCCGAAAGCCCGAACACGTGGTCGTCTTCGTTGATGGTGCCGCCCACCGCGCACAGCGAATTGTGGCAGTTGGTCAGCGTGTAAGGCAGGGGGAATTTTTCCAGCCCGCTCGCCTTTGCCGTCTGAATGATGCCCACGTACGTGATGTCGTGCGAGGCGATCTCGTCGAATTTTATCTTCAGTTTGGCATCGTTTCCCGAAACGTTGTGCGCCGCGAGAATGCGGTACGCCATGGTGCGCGTGCGCTCCCTTTTGTCCGCGGCGACGGCGCGGCGCAGCTTGCCGCCGCTGTAAATGCAGCCTTTTTTGATGACTTTGATCATGTGTCCTTCTCCGTTTTCCTGCGTTTTTATTTGCGTTTTTATCTTTTTTATTATTATAGCTTATTTCCGCCCGTTTGGCAAGCGCATAAAAACCCGAAAAGCATTTAAAATTTCTTGACCTGTTTTCCCCGAGTATGTTAAAATAATTCTGAAAAGGGGAAAAATCGCAAGGGGCAGAACGCCAGGAGGAAAAAACGCCGTTATGAAAAGATTCCGAATGAAACAACCGGTGTATATCATCGTCATCCTCGTCCTCGGTTCGCTGTGCGGCGTTTTCGCCGCCGTCGTGAACATCGTGAAGGCGGCGCAGACCCCCTCCGTGAACATTTCCCGCCTGCTCCTGCTTATTTTGTTAGTGGCGCTCGCGCTCTTTCTGCTCGTGCTGTGCGCGGGCATCCTCGTCTATCCCTACTACACGGTGAAAAACGGCAGGCTGTATTCCTCTATGGGCATCCTGCACACGTCGTACGACCTTGCGGACGTTACCGAACTGATGTATTTCAAGGCGCAGGGAAAGCTCGTGATGTACTTCTCTGCGGAAAAATTCGTCGTCATCATGCTCGCGGAAAGCAAGCACGACGATTTCGTGAAAGCCCTGCGCGAAGTCAACCCGAAAATCATTTACGATAACAAAATCAACGAAAACGACTGAAAATCGGTTGACAAACCCGCCCGAAAGGGGTAAACTTTACACGGTAAAACAGCATACGATTCGTTATTCCGGTAGGTAAGGCTACCGCAGGGATATGGGTTGCTGCCGCGTAACGGTGGAGACACCGTGAGCCGGTCAACAGGCTGCGTCGAAAAACAAGGCGCAATCTAACGCAACTGCACCGCCCTGCGAAGCTAAAGCTCAGATGGTAGAACGCTTTGTTTCAAACCTGCCGGAGCGCGGGTTTTTTTGTTTTGCGAAAAAAGGAAAAAGGAGGTAAACCGTATGGAAGATTACAAGAGCACATTCGAAAAATTGCAGGAGCTTTATAAAGAGCGACGGTTTACCGACCTCCGCATGGCGCTGCTCGACATGGAGGCGGCGGACATCGCCGCGTTCGTGGAAGAAAACCTGGACGAAAAGGAGCAGATCGTGTTTTTCCGCCTGCTCCCCAAGGAACTCGCTTCCGACGTGTTCGTGGAATTCGGTTCGGACACGCAGGAATCGCTCATCAAGGCGTTTACGGATAAGGAGCTGAAAGCCGTTATCGACGATATGTTCCTGGACGACACCGTGGACATCATCGACGAGATGCCCGCGAATGTGGTGAAGCGCATTCTGCTCGCCACCGACCCCGAAGAGAGAAAGACCATCAACGAACTGCTCGAATATCCCGACGACAGCGCGGGCTCGCTGATGACCCCCGAATTCGTTTCGCTCTCCGCGGATATGACGGTGGACGCCGCCTTCGACAAGATCCGCCGCACGGGGGTGAACAAGGAAACCATTTACACCTGTTACGTAACCGACCCGCGCAAACGGCTGATCGGCGTGGTGACGGTGAAAGACCTTCTGCTCGCCGCGAAAGACGAGGTGATCGGCGACATTATGACCACCAACTTCATTTCCATCGAAACGCTGGAAGACAAGGAAGAGGTGGCGCTCAAATTCCAGAAATATTCCTACCTCGCCCTCCCCGTTATCGACAAGGAAGGGTGCATCGTGGGCATCATCACGGTGGACGACGCCGTGGACGTTTTGCAGGAAGAGGCAACGGAAGATATCCAGATCATGGCGGCAATCACGCCGGACGACAAGCCGTATCTGAAAACCAGCCCCTTCAAGATCTGGTTAAACCGCGCCCCGTGGCTGCTGATTTTAATGATCTCCGCCACCTTTACGGGGCTGATCTTAAACACCTACGAGGGCGACCTCAGCGCGCTCGGCGGCGGGCTGGGCACCCTGCTCATCGCCTGCGTGCCCATGATGATGGACTCGGGCGGAAACGCCGGCTCGCAGGCTTCGGTCACCGTAACCCGCGGCATCGCCTTGGGCGAACTCAAATTCAAGGATATCTTCAAGGTGATGTGGAAGGAACTGCGCGTGGGGCTGATGCTGGGCGTTACGCTGGGGCTGGTGTGCTTTGCCAAACTGCAGCTCGTGGACAGACTGCTGCTCGGCTATAACTACACCGAACTCATCTCGTTCGTCATCTCCCTCAGCCTGACCATCACGGTGGTCATTTCCAAGATCGTGGGGTGCTCCCTCCCCCTGCTCGCCAAAAAATGCAGGCTGGACCCCGCGGTGATGGCAAGTCCGTTCATCACCACCATCGTGGACGCGCTCTCTTTGATGATCTACTGCAACATCGCGCTCGCTCTGCTTGTCTGAACGGAACCTTAAAAGAAAAACGGAAGAAAAAACGGCGCGCCTTTCCCGCAGATTGCGGGGAAGGCGCGTTTTTGTTAAAAAAATTACGCTCCCGCCGTAACAGGAGCGCGCACTCGTTTATGTTTCCATAAACGCCACGTCAATGCGCAAAGGCAGCGCCTTTACGCATTATAGTATATACGAAACATAGTATATACGAAACAAAAACTTTTGTCAATTCTATTTCCTGAAAAAAAATGCGCTCCCGTCGCAACGGGAGCGCGCCTCGCTTATATCGCTATAAACGTTCGTCAAACCGCAAAGGCAGCGCCTTTGCATTTTCATTCTACCCGCTTTCTCCCCTTTTGTCAACCGTTTTCCGCAAATAACGCGCGGTTTCGCGCGGAGAACATGAAAAAAATTTTCGCTCCGCGTTGAAACCCGCGGAGAACAATTAAAAATCCCCGCCCCGCGTTTCAACGCGGGGCGGGGAAAAGCGTCTTAATCTTCCCGTCGTTATTTTTCGGCCTTTTCCGCCGCCTGCTTTTCAAGCAGGTTCTTGATCTCTTCGAGCAGGTATTCCGCCGTGTGCTTTTTCGCCTCCGCTTCCGCGGCGGCCTTCGCCTCGGCAGCCGCCTTGTCGCGCGCGGCAGCCAGTTTTTCGATCTCCTCCTCGCTCTTGCCCGAACGGCGCAGCTTGATATATTCTTCCTTGCTGTATCCGTAGTATTTGGGCGAACTCACCTCGCGCACCTTGTTGATGAACTTCACGATGGAGAACAAAATGAGCGCGATGATGAGGAAATTGAGGATTGCGGAAACGACTGCGCCCCAATCTATGTAGATAGATTTGGACATATCCACTGCCCCCGTTATCTCGTCAAAAACGGGTTTGAGCATGGTAACCGCGCTTTCCAGCCCGCCGCCCGCGCCCGCGAGCGCCCAGTTGACCAGCGGCTGAAACACGTTGTTGGTGAGCGCGGTCACGATGGCGGTGAACGCGCCGCCGACGATCACGCCCACGGCCATATCGATCACGTTGCCGCGGGTGATGAACGTCTTGAATTCCTTGAAAAACTTCTTCATCCGTTTCTTTCCTCCCGAAATATTTTTTCTTTCAGTTTATAAAGTTTTTTCGCCGCGCGCGCCGCCGTTTTTGGATTCGCCCCTTTCAGCGCGTTTTCGAGCGCGGCGATTTCTTCTAAAATATCTCTCATACAACATCTATTATGAGCTTTACCGCGCTTAAAATTACGAGATAGAGAGAAAACCACTTGAAATTGGCTTTTTTCACCACGCGCAGCATGAGTTTGATCGCGAGATATCCGCTCACCGCCGCCGCCACGACGCCTAAGATCACGGGCAGCGCCTCGATATTCGTGGGCGACTGCGCGAACGAAACGATTTCGAGCAGGGCGGAACCCAGAATGACGGGAAGGCTCATTAAAAAGGCGAAGTTCGCGTTTTTCTCCCTGTCCACCCCGCAGAAACACCCTGCGGCGATGGTGGAACCGCTGCGCGAAATGCCGGGAATGACCGCCACCGCCTGCGCTATGCCCATGCCGAACGCGTTCGCCGCGTTGATGTCGCGGTAAAGCGGCTTGCTCTTCGCGGTGAGTTCGGCGAGCAGCAGCACGAGCGCGGTGAAGATAAAGCAGGGAACGAGATAACGCCCGCCGAAGAAAACGGCGTCGATGGCGTCCGAAAGCAGAAAGCCCACGAGCGCCGCGGGAATGCTCGCGATAACGAGATATAAGAGGTTGACCGGGCGTTTGAACAGCCCGAGGATGTCCTTAAAAAACACGATGCACACGGGCACCAGCGTGCCTACGTGCAGCATGATGGTGAGGAACATACTGTTTTCGGGGTTTATCCCGAACCAACCCTGCAATAAAACGAGATGCCCGCTGGAAGATACGGGGAGAAATTCCGTAAAGCCCTGCACGAGGCCGAGAACGATGGCCTGCCAAATCTCCATAGATGTACGTACTCCTTTTTTCGGCGTTTTGAATTACTTCAATGTATGTCAGCGGATGAGATTCAAGAACTCTTTCACCGAGTAGGTGAGTTCGGTATCCTTGGGAAGCGCCAGCCCGATGGCGCGGGCGGGCAGTTCGGGGTTGGTTCTGATTTCCTTCACCGCGCCCGTTTCCAGCTCGTGCGCGACGAATTCGCGCGGGATGCAGGCGATGCCGATATCGTTTTTGGCGAGTTCGGTCATCAGTTCGAGCGAAGCGAGCTCGATTTCCGGATGCAGGTGGATGCCCTGCGAATGCGCGAAGTTGATGATGGCCTGCCGCGTGGCGGTGTTGAGTTCGAGCATTAAAAGCGGATAGTCCTGCAAAATGCGAAGGTCGACCGTTTTTCCGAACAGTTCGGAAAATCTGTCGCTCGCGACGAAGGTATCGTGCAGGCGCATCACCGTGCTCGAAAGGCAGATGTCCTTATCGTCCACGGGCAGGTTCACGAACCCGATATCCCCCTTCTTGTTCTTTAAGAGCTCTATGGTTTCCGCGGACGTGCAGTTTTGCAAAATCAGATTGACGTTGGGGTATTTTTCGTGATACTGCTTGATGTATTTCAGCAGAAAATGCGTGCTCACGGTGTCGCTCGCGCAGATGCGCACCACCCCCGTGGCGGTGTTTTTGAGTTCGGAATATTTTGTTTCCGCCTCGGAAAGCAGTTTGAGCGCCTTTTCCACGGTGTCGAAAATCTGCTTGCCGCCCGTGTCGGAAAGCTCCATCCCCTTGTGCGTGCGGTTGAACAGCTTGCCGCCCAGCTGGCTTTCGAGCTGTTTGACCGCCTGCGAAACGGCGGGCTGCGAAATATACAGCTCTTCCGCCGCCTTGGTGAGGCTGCCGCACTTTGCCACCGTATAAAATACCCTGTACAAATCGAGATTGACCATATCTTCCCCTTTTACTTGCCCACGCAGAATTTCGAGAAGATCTCCTCCACGATCTCCTCCGATGCCGTTTCCCCCGGGATCCCCCCCAGCGCGCGCCATGCCGCCTCGGTTTCCGACAACGCCGTTTCGAGCGGAAGGCGTTCCGCCCGCGCGTTGCCGAGGAAGGTGAGCGCGCGGGAGAGCGCGTCGTAATGCCGCCGCTCGGAGAGAAATTCCCCGTTCGGGTCCACGCCCTTTCCCACGGTACTATTAAACAACATTTCCTTCAATTTGTCAATGTTTTCGCCCGTTTTGGCGGAAAGAACGA
>CALVZR010000156.1 GCA_944372565.1 uncultured Clostridia bacterium
ATCGTATTTCACGGGTCCCATCTTGTTTACGTGGTTCGCCACGTAAAGGCACTTGTTTTCCGCCCCGCCGCCCAGGCACACCACGCACCCTGCGGATAAAAACGCGCAGAACCTTCTTGCACGCCGAAAAGACGGGCTGTTTATGTTTGGGCAACTGATATTCGATCGGCCGCATCCTTCCCCCCGTTTACTCCTTTGCGTAACAATACGCGCTCAGCATCCCCGGTCCCGAGGACGCGCCGATGATGGGTCCTATCTTATCCACGGTGATCTCCGCGCCGGGCAGCCGCTCGGCGATGAGGGAACGCAGCGCGAGGGCGTCCTGTTCGCAGTCCGCATGTCCTATACAGATGCCGTAAAGAGGATCTTTCTCATAAGCGCCCTGCACGAGGTCGGCGATGCGCCCGAGAGAATTTTTCCTGCCCTTCACCTTTTCCACAGCCACGTTCTCCCCCTTTTCGTCCGAAACGATGATGGGTTTGATCTGCAGCAGTCCGCCGAACACCGCGCTCGCGGCGCTCACCCGCCCCGCCCGTTTGAGATAGACGAGGTTTTCCACCGTGGCGAACTGTTTCACGCGCTGCTTGTTCTTTTCGATATATCCGGCAACTTCTTCTATGCTCTTGCCCTGCCCGCGCAGAAGGGACGCCGCCTTGCACAGCATGCCCTGCCCCAGGCTGGAAATGCGCGAATCGATGCAGAAGATCTTCGCGTCGGGATGTTTCGCCAGCACCTGATCCCTGGCGACCAAACTGCCCTTGAACGAACTCGACAGCGCGGAAGAGCAGGAGATCGAGAGGATATCCGCCCCTTTGGCGACGTAGCTTTCAAATGCCTCGGCGTATTCCATGGCGTTGATCTGCGCCGTGCGGATGCGGATGCCGTCGCGCATCATGCGGTAAAATTCCCCGAAGGAAACGTCTGCCCAGTCGAGATCGGCGGGAAGGTCGCGTTCGTTGAACAGCATGCGCATGGGCAGGTAATCCACGTCGAAGCGCTCTCTGTTTTCCCTGTCCAGATCGCAGCAGGAATCCGTTAAAATCGCAAATTTTTTCATTCGTCTTTTCCTCTTTGCGTTAAAAATTTATCGAAACCGCCCGCCTGCATGGCGAGGATCTGCCTTACGCAGCTGACGATGGTTTCCGCCACGGCGGAGCCGTGCGCTTTGAGCACGGTCTTTTTCACGCCGAGCAGCACCGCCGCGCCCTGCGCGTTGAAATCCAGCGTTTTCATCACGTCCGCAAACGCGGCGCCGATGAAGCCGCCCGAACCTTCCGGCGCGTGTTTTTTGAGCGCCGCCGCCAATCTTTTAAGCACGGATTTCGCCGTGCCCTCCATACTTTTGAGCAACACGTTGCCCGAAAACCCGTCCGAAACGATGACGTCAACTTCGCCGCTCAGCGCGCTTTTCGCCTCCACGTTGCCGATAAAATGCAGCCCGCTCTCTTTCAGCAGGGGGAAAGTTTCCTTCACGAGCGCGTTGCCCTTGCCTTCCTCCGTGCCCACCGAAAGCAGTCCCACGCGCGGCGTTTTCGCGCCGAGGCTCTCCACGTAAGCGGAGGCGTGCCGCGCGAAAGCCGCCAGCTGTTCGGGGCGGCAGTCGGCGTTCGCCCCGCAGTCCGCAAGGCACACGAAACCGCCGTTGTCCGCAGGCAGGAGCGAGGCGAGCGCGGGGCGCTCCACCCCCTCGCACCGGCCGAGGAGCATCACCGCGCCGCAGAGCACCGCGCCCGTGGAGCCCGCCGAGATCATCGCGCACGCGTCCTCCTCTTCTTTCAGAATGCGGAGGGCGGCGACGAGGGAGGAATCCTTCTTGCGCCTCACGGCGTTCACCGGGGATTCTTCGTTGCCGATAACCTCCGCCGCATCCGCAATGCGGATGCGGGGAAAAGACTTTTCCCGCCCGAGCGTATCCTCTATACTCTTCTTTTCTCCCGTGAGGATCAGTTCGACCCCGGGATATTTTTCCGCCGCGAGCGCCGCGCCGCGGATGACTTCTTCGGGGCTGTCGCACCCGAAACAATCGATTACGATCTTTCTTTTGTCCATTCCCCCTCCTATTGCAGCACGAGCACGAAATCATAGAGTTCCTGCCCGCCGTCCAGTTCGTAAAACTCCGCGTCGGGGAACTTTTCCGCCACGCGCCTGCCGAAGGTACTCTTTTCTTCTTCGGTTACCTCCCTGCCGTAAAACGCCACGATGAAATTCTTCTCCCCCGCGCCCAGCTTTTCCGCGAGCTCCACGGCGGTTTCCACCTTGTCGTCCGACGCGGTTAAAATCTTTTTATCCGCAAAACCGATGTATTCCCCTTTCTTCACGCACACGGCGTCCATATTCACGTCGCGCACGGAGCGCGCCACCGTGGCGCTCACCGAATCCTCGATTTCCTCTTTTAAATTCCCTTCGATCTCGTCGCCGTCGTCCGAGGAAAAATCCAGCGCGGCGAGGGCGGCATAGCCGTCGCCCACGTTTTTGGCGGGCAGAATGCGCACGTCGGAATCTTTATAGAGTTTTGCCGCCTCCTGCGCCGGCATCAGAAAATTGCCGTTATCGGGCAGAACGAAAATCCTGTCCGCATTCACGGCGTCGAACGCTTTTAAGAAAAGCTCGGTAGAGGGAGTGTTTCCCGCGCAGTCGTCTATCACGATATCCGCGCCGAGTTCCCGGAAAGCCGCCTTCACGCCCGTGCCGTTCGCCACCGCCACGACGGCGTTTTTCCTGCGCTTGGCGATGCGCTCGAACTCCGTTTTTTCGCGCAGCGCCGTTTCGTGGTGCTGCAACGTCATGTTCTCGATTTTGACCGTGAGGAATTCCCCGAACGTCTGCGCGTATTGCAGAATCGCGCCGGGGGAAAGCGTGTGGATATGGATCTTCACGATCGTTCCCGTCTGCACCGCCACGATGGAATCCCCCATGCCCGCCAGGCGGCGTTTGAAGGATTCGAGGGAAAAGGCGGGAATATCCGTCTTCGCGTGCGTGAGCTGCAGCAAGAATTCCGTGCAGTAGCCGTAGATCATCACGCTGTTTTCGTCGAACGCGGAAAGGTCTGCCGCGGCGGTCTCCTCCGCGGCGGAAGGTTCTTCCTCTTCCGGCATATCGCCGCTGATCGCGCGCACAAATCCCTGCGCCACGCAGAGCAGCCCCGCGCCGCCGCTGTCGATCACGTTGGCTTCCTTCAATACGGGGAGCAGTTCGGGCGTGCGTTTGAGCGACGCCTCCATGCCGTTCGCGTATTCCGTAAAGAACTGCGGCAGGCTTTCGCGCGCCTCTTCGCAGCAGGAGGCGTGCCCCACCGCTTCGCGCATCACCGTAAGCATCGTTCCCTCCACGGGTTCGGGAACGGCGGCGTACGCGCTCTTCACGCCTTCGGAAAACGCGCCCATCAAAGTAGGCACGTCCGCCTGCGAAACGCCCTGCATTCCCTTGGCGATGCCCGCGAACATCTGCGATAAAATCACGCCCGAATTTCCCCGCGCGCTCAACAGCATCCCGCGCGCGGCGTTTTCCGCGAGCGCGCCGAGAGGGTCTTCCGCGTCCTTGATGGCGAGAAAGCCGCCGTAAAGCGTTTTGAGCATGTTATCCCCCGTATCTCCGTCGGGAATAGGAAACACATTCAAATCGTTCAGCCTGCGTACGTTCGCTTTCAGGCTCCTGCAACCGCTTTCCAGCAGCGTTTTGAAAAGAGCCCCGTCCATTTCTCTTTCGCACATAACGTCACTTAAACAAAATATTTTTTAATTTTCAAGTGCAGTATAACACTTGAAAGTAAAATAATAGTAAACACGCGGCGTATTTTAAACGCCGCCCCGTGAAAAAGAAAGGCGCGGCTTTTCCGCAACGGCGGAAAGGCGGACAAAATCCGTCCGCCTTTTTATTCCTTTTTCAGGATCGTTTATTTAAAAATATCCTTCGCGGCGAGCACTTCCCCGCTCGCGCCGTCCATCAGGAAGGCGTGCGTTCTGCCCGCGGCGTCCGTGAGCCCGATATACCAATACGCCTTTTCGCCGCGCACGGTCACTTTCATGGAGATCTCCCCGCAGAAAACGCCGTTTTGCATAAACGATTCCACGAGCGCGCCCTGCTGCGCGCAGAGCGCGTCCAGCGCGCCGTTTACGTCCAGCGTGTTTTCGGGCAGGACGGACGTCATCGTAACGCGCTCTTCCTCTCCGTTTTCGCGGAGGATCACCTCGAACGTCTGCTCGTTGAACGGCAGGGCAAAGCGCGCGTTGTAGGCGAACGTAACGGGATTGAACGTGAAATTTTCGGTATGCTCGGTGCCGTCGATCACGATGGTCGCGGAAAGCGCCTCGGGATTTCCGGCGTCGGGAACGCTCAGCACGAGCGCCCGCTCGATCTTTCCCACCGTGCCGTCGCGGCTGCGCTCGGTTTCGGAATATCCCGTCCTGCCGCGCACGGTATAATTTTCGCTTTCGCCGTAATATACGTTGTCCGTCAGTTCGCTGACGTAGGGTTTGAGTTTGTTCTCTTCCGCGCAGCCGGCGAATACGAATACCGCCGCGAGCGCCAATAAAACGACCGCAAATTTTTTCATAGCGGTAAATCTTATGCGGACAAGTGCCCCCTTTATGCGCGGTTTGCCGAAATTTGCGAAAAAACGTCGGAAAATACGGTCTGTAAAGCCGCATAACACTTGCTTTTTTGTCCGCATTTTGTTAAAATAGGAAAAAGTGCCTTCCCGCAGGAGGGCTTGCGGAAATTTTATGAAAAAACTCATCCTCAAAACCGCGCTGATCACTTTCGCGTGCATCCTCGCCGTCCTTCTGGTGCTGGTGACCGCCATGACCATGCTCGCCCCCCGCACGATGTCGGAATTTTTCGACGGGCTGGGCGGAGAACGGGCGTCGCTGTGGTATATGGAGTTAAGCTGGCGGAAGTTCGGCGATACGGACGATCTTACCGAGCTTTTCGCCAAATCGGCGGACGCGGAAGACTACGAGCGGGTGGAAAAATACGGCAGGGAACTTTCCGGAAGGGAAGATTTCGCCCGGATTTGCGCCTCGCAGGACGCGGGCGGCGCGGAGATCGCGTTTTACGATTACGTGTGCGGCAACACGGCGGAGGCGATTTTCAAAAACGGGGACGCGGCGGGAGCCGTGGAGTTTGCCGCGGCGCATACCGACGACGGCTATCCCCCCTACAACGCGCTGCAAACCCTGCTGTATGCGGACGGCGCGGAAAACGACGGGGCGCTGCTCGCTTCGCTGAAAACCGCCCTCGAAAAACTTTCGGAAACGGGCGGCGCGGAGCTGCAAGCCGACCTCGGATATTTAAACGGACTTTTGAAATAATTTATAGGAGATAAACGAATGGGTAAAATTGTGAAGGAAGGTTATACTTTCGACGATGTTCTGCTGATCCCGCAGGCGAGTTCGGTGCTTCCCAACCAGGTGGATCTCTCCACCCACCTCACGGACGACATCAAGCTGAACATCCCCCTGATGAGCGCGGCGATGGATACCGTTACCGAAAACCGCCTGGCGATCGCCATGGCGAGGGAGGGCGGCATCGGCATCATCCACAAAAACATGTCCATCGAAGAGCAGGCGTCGCACGTCGATAAGGTGAAGAGGAGCGAGCACGGCGTAATTACCGATCCGTTCTATCTTTCCCCCGAAAACAGCGTGAGCGAGGCCGTGGCGCTCATGGAAAAATACCGCATCAGCGGCGTTCCCATCACGGAAAACGGAAAACTGGTGGGCATTCTCACCAACAGGGATCTGCGGTTTGAAAACAATTTCGACCAGCCGATCGCCAACATTATGACGAAGGACCGCCTCGTTACCGCCCCCGTGGGCACTTCTCTCGAAGAGGCGCAGCGCATCCTCGGCAAAAACAGGATAGAAAAACTCCCCATCGTGGACGACAAGGGGTATCTTAAAGGGCTGATCACCATCAAGGATATCGAAAAAGCCATCCAATACCCCAACTCCGCGAAGGATAAGAACGGGCGGCTGCTCGTCGGCGCGGCGGTGGGTACCGCGGCAAACACCTTTGAACGCATCGACGAACTCGTGAAAGCCAAGGTGGACATCATCACCATCGATACGGCGCACGGGCAGTCCAAGGGCGTTCTGGAGATGATCTCCAAAGTCAAGGCGAAATATCCGAACCTTCCCGTCATCGCGGGCAACGTCGCCACGGCAGAAGGCACGAAGGCGATTATCGACGCGGGCGCGGACGTCGTGAAAGTGGGCATCGGCCCCGGCTCCATCTGCACCACGCGCGTGGTTGCGGGCATCGGCGTGCCGCAGTTCACGGCGATCATGGATTCGGCGGAAGTGGCGGATAAGATGGGCAAGCGCATCATTGCGGACGGCGGCATCAAGTACAGCGGCGACATCACGAAGGCGCTCGGCGCGGGCGCTTCGGCGGTGATGATCGGCAGCCTGTTCGCGGGCACGCTGGAAAGCCCGGGCGAAATCGAAATCTATCAGGGCAGAAGTTTCAAGGTATATCGCGGCATGGGTTCGCTTTCGGCGATGGCGTGCGGCAGCAAGGACAGATATTTCCAGGAAAACGCGAAAAAGCTCGTTCCCGAGGGCGTGGAAGGGCGGGTGCCCTACCGCGGCGCTCTGAGCGAAATCGTGTTCCAGCTGATCGGCGGCATCCGCGCGGGTATGGGCTACTGCGGTATGCCCACGGTGGACGATCTCAGGAAGAAAGCGCAGTTTGTGAAGATCACGAACGCCGCGCTCATCGAAAGCCACCCGCACGATATTTCCATCACGAAGGAATCCCCCAACTACTCCCCCAAGATGTGACTGCGGGCGAAATAATTTCCGGAAGAAATTTTTTCGGAAAATTTTTCGGACAAGCGCGTTAAAACGCTTGCCAAAAAGCGAGAAAAAATGTAAACTGTATAAAGTACCGTTGCGGTACGGAAAGCACCCTTCCGGGCGCTTTCATAAGCGGATGTGGCGGAATTGGCAGACGCGCAGGTTTCAGGTTCCTGTGGTAACCCCGTGCAGGTTCAACTCCTGTCATCCGCACCAGCAATAACGCAAGTCGAACCGAAAGGTTTCGCTTGCGTTATTTTTTTACCGAAAAGCAGTATTTGCGCAGTTTAACTTGGTAATTTCCGATCATGTATTCTTTTCCAATCGGAAATCAATTTTAATATTTTCCTTTTTCAGCATACGAATATACAATATCATCGTCGGAATAAAGTCCAGCGCCATTCCGATGCCGAACATAAGGCAAATGCCCGGCAGGTTCGGAACAAATACCCCCGTTAAATACAGTAAAAACATTATGCCATAATAAATGCCGTCTATGCAAATTGACTGAATCAACATAAAATGCGTTTTTCCCAAGCCGTAAAATGTGCTGTCAAAAATGCAACTGTTAAATAAAAACGTCATATAAAAAACGGTTTCTAACAGAACGATACGGAATACGGTTTCATATTCGGCAACATTCATTACAAATTGTAAAAACGGTTTCCATACAGGGATTGAAAGCAGCCAAAGCGATGCAAAAATACAAGTCAGGCACAAATATCCGAAGGTTTTGTTACGCACGTTTTCCCGATTTTCCGCAATTTCCTTTTTAACGACATCGGCAAGCGCGAGGCTTGGCAAAAGCAGCCATTGCCAAATAAAATTATTGGCGATCCAATAATTCCCTTGCTCTGAAACCAAATTAACCATACGCACAACCATAACCATAAACACAAGATTGCGCAACAAGGACTCTAAACCGGAAAACTTCCCGACCTTAAACCATTCTTTCAGCCAGGCAAAGCTCCACTTTTCTTTCGTAAGAAAATGAATGTCTTCTCTTCTTAATAAACAAAAAGCAATTACTAAAATTGTCAAATTGACTATAATATTTGTAACTGCAATTCCGTTTACCCCCATATTGACAGAAACAGGCAATGTACTGATAAGGAAAGTATCCAGTAAAACGGAAAGAACCGTTTGCACGCCCAAAATTATATACATATAGATGTCTTTTTTCAATGTTACTAATACAAGCATCATAAAACGCCAAAGTGTAGAAAACAGGGCGGCAATGGTTTCTAAACGCACATAATCAATCGTCGCTTGCATTAAAGACTCATCTTGCGCCATTAAAATGACAAGCGGTTTCGAACAGGCAATGATTATAACAGACACAATCAGATAAATCCCTGCTGTTATTGTAAGTCCCGTACGGACTTTATTTGCAAATCCGTCTTTATCTGCAAGCGATTTTCCCAATAAGAAGAATAACGGTAAAATTAACGCTTCTTGCACAACCTCATAAAAAAGATTTACCCAGGACAGCTGACTTGCAATATTTATGCCGCTGTCGCTCGGCAAATTTCCCAAGAAATAAATGCGTACCGTCTGATAAATCGTCGGCAGCAACATTGTTGCAAATACTGCCGCCAGCAATCTATAATTTACTGTTTTTAATGCTCTTACGATCCGCATTCCCCTATCTCCTTTGTTATAATTTTTCGGTTTTCTTCAACTCATCCTATTTTCAGTTCTCAAAAAAATCCGATATACGCTTGACATTTTTGCAGATGCTGAAAGGACAGGGTGCAACGCTATGCATTTCGCCCTGTCCTTTATACCCCGCTTTCTATAAAATGTTCGTACCTCTCCCGGTATTTTGTATATATCCTGTCCTGTTCCCCGTCCAGATTCAACTGATACATGCGGAATACGACGGGGATATCTTTCGGCTGCCATTGCTCTTTATACGAATACCGATACCGCATGCCGAGCGCTCTCATCACGCCGCCGCTCCGCGGGTTCTTCACGTCGTGCGTTGCGGTGATATACGGAACGCCGTCTTCCCGCAGTCTTTGAATCAGCACTCTGCCCGCCTCGCTGATGATCCCTCTGCGCCAATATTCTTTCCGAAGCGCATAGCCGAGATCGCGGCTTTCGTCCGTTTCCGCCTGAATATAGCCTATCGGAAAATCGTCCGTTTTCAGGCAAACGGCGTAGGCGTATCCTTGTTTCTGCCGATAAACACGCGCAAATTTCCGTTCGTAAATTTGCGCGGCGTCCTGCATCGAGCGCGCGGGAAACCACGGCAAAAAGGTGTTTACCTCTTCATCTTGCAACAGCAAAAACAGCGCCTCGATATCGCTTTTTTCAAATTTGCGCAATATAAGCCTTTCCGACTGCAATGTCGGAGAATTGAAAACGCCCATTCTCCCCTCTGCCGCTTTTTTCAGATCATTCCTTTTCTTTCCATCTTTTCAGTTCGTCTTTGCTTGTAATGACCGGTTTTCCGTTTTCGTCCAGGAGCGGCGTAAGCCCGCCCGCATAGCCGGAAAAACGGAAATAGTAGTTGACGCCCGTTTCCGTATCCACTAAAATCTGACTTCCTTCAATTTTGCCGTGCGCATAAATCTTTATAAATCTTTCGTCGCTTTTCATAAAAACGCTCCTTTTTTTAATTATATCACAAAGCAGGAACAAAAGCCAACGATATTCCGCCGAAAATTTGCCCGCGCAAAGCCCCGGGAAATTCTTTGCACGGACAAATGAAATTTTTTATGCAATCTCGCTAAAACGCTTTACATTTCCGCAGAAAATTGCTACAATAATAAAGCATCTGAAACAGGGGTGTCGCCAAGCGGTAAGGCCACGGACTCTGACTCCGTCATTCGTTGGTTCGAATCCAGCCACCCCTGCCATAAACGGGCATTTTTGGGCTGAAATCGCCGAAAAACGCCCGTTTTTTTCATATTTTCAAAAAAGCGATGATCCCTTGATTCGTCTGTTTTCGGCATGCGGAGACCGAATTGGGAAATTTTTGGGAAGTAATTTTTGTCTTTAAAACCGCCTTTTCCCGGCGGTTTTCCTTTAAAAATCGTAGTTCACTTTTTCCGCCTCGGCAAGGATATATTCCTGAGAATAGTCCGTATATCCCCTGTCCACGACGGAAGTTTTTACATCCTTGTCCGCCGAATGTCCGTCCCAGAGCATCACGACTTCGTGGTTTACGTTGCATTCCTTGCAACGCGTAACAACTGAACGACGAGAACAAATTCGTCGTCATACCGAAACGCAACGAATATGCAAAACACTTTACGAAAAACTTTCACGATTTACACACAAACTTAAATGTAAGTTACCGCACAATGAGCAAGCCGTTAGATATGTCCATAGGAAACCTGACGCGTTTAGAAAAAGGCGGAGAGCCGATGCTCAACACCGTAATAAAGCTTGCTGATTATTTCGGCGTTTCCATTACAGCTTTAATCTCTGTCTCCCCGAATTTCGATTACAAACGGCTTTCTAAAACTTTCAGCCCGAAACAGCCGCCGAAACGAATAAACGATATTTCTTCCGAAAAGCTATCCACGCAAAATCATTTCTACAATGAACTATTATCTCCTGCAAATATTTAAAAAGAAATCGGGCAGTTTTTCTAAACTGCCCCTGTTCCGACTTCCAAAAATTTGACGTTTTAATTTCCTTTTTTTAATTACTCTTCATCAAATCGTTCTACAGAAAGAATATATTGATTTTCCGCCAAAATTTTATTCAATGTCTGCGAAGAATATTCTTTATCGGTATTCAATACAGCATAATATATCGACGAATTTTCTTCCCTTTTGATCGATAAACATTTAAAATGTTTCGCGTCAAATAGCTCTTTAATTTTCACGCTTTCATCCGTTATATGTTGGAAAACGATTTTTATCTGATAATATGTTTTTGTGCGAAACAATTTACAATTTAAATGACAAATGCATTGTATGGCAATAATCGTAATCGTCGCGCCTGTTG
Organism: uncultured Clostridia bacterium; assembly: GCA_944372565.1. Taxonomy (GTDB): domain Bacteria; phylum Bacillota; class Clostridia; order Christensenellales; family Borkfalkiaceae; genus UMGS775. The sequence continues at coordinate 10,761 of CALVZR010000156.1, forward strand.
CGACAGTATACATTCCTGCGCCTGCGGCCATACCAACGCCGGCCGTCGCCCAAATCCCCGCCGCTGTCGTAAGTCCGTGCATTTTTTGCCCGCGAAACATTATTATACCCGCTCCAAGAAAACCTATCCCGGAAACGATCTGCGCAGCTACCCGAGACGCGTCGGCCTCCTGTCCGCCGAACGCGTATTTACTTACCACCATTATAAGTGCGGCGCCCACACATACGATAGTATGCGTGCGTATGCCTGCTTCTTTAAAACGGAGCTTGCGTTCAAAACCGATAGCAAAGCCTAAAACGACAGAAACCGCTATGCCTATAAGGTAATTTAATTCGACTAATATCGATTCAAACATTTTTTAATTTTCTCATTATAATATCATTGCACGTATTCTTGAATAAATTTTATTACGCCTGCAGACCAGCCGTGACATAAACTGTGTCTGAAACCGCGATAGCAGTAAGCGCCAAAATCACCGTGTAGATCCTTTAATCCGTTTTCGGGAATTTCGTCTATCCTCCCGCTTCCCTCAAGCCATTCTATATTGAAATCTTCCCAAAATGTTGTCGCTCCGCGACTCAGCATGCCCCCGTAATATTCTTTCATGATCGCAACAGCGCGGAACGTTTCGCTTGTTTCGGCAACTGCTTTTAAAATATAATAACTCATAAACGTAGAAAGACCTTTTGCGCCGCCCGTCAACAATATTTGTTTTTCGTTTTCGCTTATTTCGCCCAACGCCATATATTTCAGCCCGATCGCCTGTTTCGAGCTTTTGATTTCAACAGGTTTTCTCATCAATTTTCCGAGTATCGAACGAGAAAGCGAAGTATCGATTCCCATCTGATTCTGTAAATCTATCG
>CALVZR010000157.1 GCA_944372565.1 uncultured Clostridia bacterium
GATGGGCATCGGCATCATCCTGCTGATTGAGGGGGCGTTCAACCTGGGCGGCGCCGTCTACACCGATATCCAGGGCCTCGAGGACTTCCTCGGCGATATGGACTTCAAGGTGGCGGGAACGGAAAAGGGCATCACCGCCATTCAGATGGATATCAAAATCAAGGGCATCGACGAAAATATCCTCCGCCAGGCGATCTCGCAGGCCAATGCGGGCAGGAAATTCATTCTGGGAAAAATGCTCGAATGTATCGATAAGCCCAATGCGGAACTCAGCAAATACGCGCCGCGCATCATGAGCTTCCACATCCACCCGGACAAGATCCGCGAGGTGATCGGTTCGGGCGGCAAGGTGATCAACAAGATCATCGAAGAAACGGGCGTGAAGATCGACATCGACGACGACGGCCTCGTGCAGATCGCCTCTTACGGCAACCACGAGCAGGGCGAACGCGCGAAGGCGATCATCCTCTCCATCGCGAAGGATCCGGAAGTGGGCGATATGTTCATTACGGAAGTGCTCCGCATCCTGCCCAATACCGGGGCGTTCTGCGAACTCGCGCCGGGCAAGGACGGCATGATCCCCATCCGCAGCCTTTCGGAAAAATACGGCAGGCGGCTGAACAGCGTGGAGGACGTGCTGCACATCGGCGACAAGGTGAAGGTGGAGATCTTCAAAATCGGCGAAAAGGGCATCGATCTGAAACTTCTGGAAAAACTCGACTGAGAGAAAAACAAACATCTTTCGCGGTATGCCGGAAGTCCGGCATACCGTTTCCTTTTCTTTCCGCCCCTCCCTTTATCATAATCGGCCGCGCCGCGGCATATAGATTTATGAATAAAGGAGCGGGGAATGAAGAAACTAAAAAAAGACGTAATCGTAAGCCTTGTTTCCAACGTCGCGGTGGCGGCGGTCATCATATGCGTGTTCGCGTTCACCCTGCTTCCGGGGCCTTCGGCGGCGATCACCTCCGGGGACGGATACCAACCGTATTACAGCGGAGACCGCTCTTCGGACAAAATCTCGCTGATGTTCAACGTGTATGAAAATACCGAGGTCGTGGAAGGCATTTTGGAAGTTCTGGAAGAATACGGCGCGCGCGCGACCTTTTTCGTGGGCGGCTGCTGGGCGGACGACAACACCGAATGCCTGCAAAAGATCGTCGCGTCGGGCAACGAAATCGCAAACCACGGCTATTTCCACAAAGATCACGCGAAACTGAGCTTAAAGGAGAACGAGGAGGAGATCCGCCTCACGGGGGTCATCGTGGAGGCGCTTTGCGGGGCGGAAACCAAACTGTTCGCGCCGCCTTCCGGCTCGTTCGGCAAAAACACGCTCGAAGCGTGCGCCGCGCTCGATTATAAGGTGATGATGTGGTCGAAGGACACCATCGACTGGCGGGATAAGGACGTTTCGCTCGTCGTGAAACGCGCCACGGAAAACGCGGCGGGGGGCGATCTGGTGCTCATGCACCCCAAAGAACACACCCTGCGCGCGCTGCCGCAGGTGCTCGGATATTACGAAAAAGCGGGATTAAAGACGGTTACGGTCTCCGAAAACATAGGGGAGTGAAATACGATGGAAAATTTCAAAGTTTACGAAAGCGGACTCAAACTCGTGGTCAAGCCGATGCCGGGAATGTTCACCGTTTCGATGGGGATTATCGTCGATACGGGGAGCGTGAACGAAACGGCGGAGAACAACGGCATTTCGCATTATATCGAACATATGATGTTCAAGGGCACGAAAACCCGTTCTCCCTTCGAGATTTCCGACGGCATCGACCGCCTCGGTTCGCAGATAAACGCCTATACGGCCAAGGAAAACACCTGCTATTATATCAAATCCACCAAGGAAAACTTCGCCGCGAGCGCGGAGATTCTGGCGGACATTTTCCTCCGCTCGGTGTTCGACGACGAGGAGAGCGTGCGCGAAAAGGGCGTGATCAAGGAGGAGATCAACATGGGCGAGGATACGCCCGAAGATCTCTGCCTCGATCTGCTTGCGGAAGCCTATTTCGGCAGCGAGGGGCTGGGCCGCCCCATCCTCGGCACGGCGAAAAACGTGGATTCCTTCACGAAAGAGGACATCCGCGCTTATATGGACAAGTATTACGTTCCCTCCAACGTCGTCGTTTCGGTGGCGGGGAACATCACCTTCGAAGAGGCGGAGAAGGTGTGCGACGAACTGTTCGCGCCCTGTTTTTCCACTCCCGCGGAAAAGCCGCAGGCTTTCGTGCACGGAAAGACGAATCCGGGCAGCAAACTCCGCGTGAAGGATATCGAGCAGGCGCACATCGCGCTCTGCCTGCCCGCCTTTCCCATCGGTTCGCCCATGGCTCCCGCGGCGCGCATCGTGAATATCGTGTTCGGCGGGGGGATGAGCAGCAGGCTGTTCCAGATCATCCGCGAAAAATACGGCCTGGCGTATTCGGTGTATTCCTACGTTTCGCAATACGCCCGTCTGGGGACGTTCGAGATCTGCGCGGGCGTCAGCCCCGAAAAGAGAGATCTCGCCGTGGAGTGCATCCTCGAAGAGATTGCGCGGCTTAAAAAGGACGGCATCACCGAAGCGGAATTCGCGAGGGGAAAAGAACAGCTCCGCGCCTCCTTCCTGATGGCGCAGGAGAGCACCGCCAGCCAGATGCTCGTTTACGGAAAACAGCTCCTCGCGCTCGGCGAACTTTACGATATGAACAAGCGGCTCGCCGAACTCGACGCCTGCCGTATGCAGGATATCGACGGGGCGATCGCCGGAATCTTTACCGCAAAGCCCGCGTGCGCCACGGTGGGGAAAGCGCGGAAAAAACTGAAAATCTGAAAGCAAAAAAGGCCGCGGAAATCCGCGGTTTTTTGTATTTTCTCCGCCCGCGGGCGGTTTTGCGCACGGCGGGCGGGAAATAACGTAAACATCCGCCGATGCGGCGGATGTTTATGCAGTCTTTTCGGGCGTGTCAGGTCGTCGCCGTTCCGGAACACCCGCACTGGTTCGGGCAGCCCGCGGTAAAAAGAGCGGCGAGCAGGAACAGCTGGGTGCTGGTGATCGTTCCGTTATGGAACAGGATCAGGATCAGACCCCAGAGTACCGCATTTTCGTTGGACATCGCAACACCTCCTTTTCAGACCTTAACAAAATATATGCGCCGCGCGCGGGATTCATACCTTTCTTTTAAAAAACGTGGCAAAACGCGCCCCGTTTTCGACGGGGAAACGCATAATCCGACAAAAACTCTCAAATGCTTATATATTCATATATGTTATCATACTCGCGAAGAAAACTTCGGAGGAACGATTTTATGGAATGTATGCTTTTGGACAAGAGAACGCAGTCTTTGGTGAACGATTACGTGCCGCAGGGCGAAATCCTCGACGAGCTGGTGTGCTTTTTCACCATCTTTTCCGATTACACGCGGCTGAAAATGATCTCCGCGCTGGCGATCTCGGAAATGTGCGTGAGCGATCTGGCGCGGATATTGCAACTCAATCAGACCACGGTGTCGCATCAGCTCAGGCTTTTGAAAAACCTCAACGCCGTAACGACCAAGCGGCAGGGGAAGGTGGTGTTTTATTCCCTCAGGAACGAAACGCTCAACGACGTGCTTTTGAAAGGCGTTGAATTTCTGGGATACTGAAAAAGCCCGCGCGCCGCAACTGCGGCGCGCGGGTTCGTTTTTGCCGAAAAACGCGCGCGGGCTTTTTGCGCGGGGAAAAAAACAGTTGTCAAACGCGGCGTTTTCGGGTATAATAGGAAGGGATAAAACAGAAAAGACGGGGCGCTTTTTTGAGGTTTTGTATGCTCGAAGACAAACTCAGGCTGCTGCCCGATAATCCTGGCGTTTACGTGATGACCGATAAGGACGGCGCCGTGATCTACGTGGGCAAGGCGAAAAACTTGAAAAACCGTGTGCGGCAGTATTTTTTCAACTCCGTAAAGACCGACAAGGTGATGGCGATGGTGGAAAACGTTGCGGACTTTTCCTATATCATCACGAAATCGGAAATCGACGCGCTCAGCCTGGAAAACAACCTTATCAAGAAATACAAGCCCAAATACAACATCTTACTGAAAGACGACAAAACCTATCCTTACTTAAAAATCGACCTGAAAGAGGAATATCCAAAATTCACCGTTACGCGCAGGATCCGCCGCGACGGCGCGAAATATTTCGGGCCGTTTATGGGGGGCATTTCGGTAAAGGACGTTCTCGAACTTCTGCAAACCACCTTTTCCATCCGCCCGTGCAATATCGCGATCAGGAAGGAAAAACCGCAAAAACCCTGCCTTAACTATCATATCGGGCGGTGTCCCGCGCCGTGCGCGGGGCTGGCGGATAAGGAAAAATACCGCGAAAACGTGGAAAAGGCGATCGACTTTCTCAACGGCAACGACCGGGAAACCGAAAAGATCTTAAAAGAGAAGATGCAGGAAGCCGCGGAGCGGCAGGAATTCGAACTCGCAATGAATTACCGCGATAAACTCCGCGGACTGGAAAAGATCTGGCTCAAACGCATCACCAGCCTGAACAGTTTTCTCTCGGCGGATATCTTCGCGTACGAAACGGACAACATCCATTCTGCGGTGAGCGTGCTCGTGGTGCGCGGCGGCAGAATGTCGGGCGGGCGGAATTTCGCGGTGACGGACGCGG
>CALVZR010000158.1 GCA_944372565.1 uncultured Clostridia bacterium
ATTGCAGTTTTATTTCCCTTGAACTCGTCCTGCCCGCGATCAGGGGGCTATGCTCTCCCGATACGGACGTGTTCGCCCTCGTGAAACCGCAGTTCGAATGCGGGGAAAAGCGGCGGTTCAAAAACGGGATCATCCGCGAAAAAAGCGTGCGGGAAGCCGTGGTGAAAAAACTTTACGCTTTCTGCAAGGGGCAGGGATTTTTTGTTGCGGATTTTACAAATGCGCCCGTCGTTCCCGGAAAAAACGTGGAATATATGATGCGGCTGAAGATCGGAAGGGGCGGGCTGAGCGAAGAGGAAGTTCTTTCGCGGCTCGTATAAAATAAACGGTACAAAATATGACAATCGGCATTTACACAAACAAGAGCAAGGACGTGGGCGGCATCTGGTCTTCAAAACTGCACGCTCTCCTGCAGCGGAACGGCATCGATTATACCGACATTCCGGACGGCGACTTTTCCGTCGTCAATCCCGTGGAAGGGGAACTTGCGGATAAGAAAATAGACCTTCTCATCGTGCTCGGCGGCGACGGAACCATCCTCGGGCTCACGACCTACGCTTCTCGCAACCACATCCCCGTGGTCGGCATCAACGCGGGCAAACTCGGATTTCTCACCGAATTTGAAACGTTTGAAATGGAAACCGCGGTGCGCCTGATCAAGGACGGCAAACTGAAAGCGGACGAACGCATTTTGCTCGAAATCCGGGTCGGCGGGGCGGCGTACTACGCGCTCAATGACTGCGTGTTTCAGCGGATGTGCGAGGAAAATAACGCGGGCAGTATGGTTGCGGCGCTCTCCGTCACGCTGGACGAAACGCTGGTGGACGAGGTCGTGGGGGACGGCGTGATCGTTTCCACGCCCACGGGTTCCACGGCGTATTCCCTTTCGGCGGGCGGGCCCATCCTCGCGCCCGACATCGAGAGTTTTTGCATCACGTCCATCAGCGCGCATTCCCTGCATCATCGGCCCATCGTTTACGATTCCCGCACGCCCTGCACCGTGCGCGTGGAGGGAGGCGGCGCTGTGGGGCTGTTCTGCGACGGCAAACTTCTGAAAAGGCTTTCCAAACACGACGAGGTGAAGATCTCGCGCGCGCCGCACGCCGTTACCTTTCTCAGGAAAAAAGATTCCAATTTCTATAAAAGACTGCTCTTAAAACTCAACAGCGGGAGAAGCTGATATGACGAAAAAGGAAAGACAGAACATCCTCCTCGAACTGATCGGCAAATACGAGATCGACACGCAGGAGGAACTGACCGAAAAACTGAACGAGCGGAACATCGCGGTTACGCAGGCAACCGTTTCGCGGGATATCAACGAGCTCAACCTCGTGAAAGTCGCGGGAAAGGTGAAAAAGTACAAGTATGCGCGCGTCGAGATCGAAAGCGACGCGCTTTCCGAAAAAGATATCAACCTGTTCCGCGAAATCACCGCTTCGGTAACGTGCGCAAACAACCTCATCGTCGTAAAGACGCTGGTCGGCAACGCCAACGCGGCGGGTATGATCGTGGACAAGATCAACATCCAGCAGGTGCTCGGCTCCATCGCGGGGGACGATACGCTGCTCATCGTTACCAAGAGCAACCGCGACGCGGAGATTATGCTCAAACGCCTGAAAGAAATGATGGGTTGAAAAAAAGATGCTGCTTTCACTGAGGATTAAAAACATCGCGCTGATCGACGAGGCGTTTATAGAATTTACCGAGGGGCTGAATATCCTGTCGGGCGAAACGGGCTCGGGAAAATCGGTCGTTATCGACGCGCTCAATTTCGTGCTGGGCGCAAAGGCGGATAAAACGATGATTTCCTTTGGCAGCCCTTCGTGTTCGGTTTCGGCGGCGTTTACCTTTCCTTCCGACCCCGCCGCGGCGGAAATTCTGGAAGAACTCTCGATCGAAAGCGACGACGTCCTCGTGATCAACCGCAGGTTTTTCGCCGACGGGCGCGGGGACATCAAGGTGAACGGTTCTCCCGTTTCCGCGGGGATGCTGCGCAGGATCACCGCCGCGCTCGTGGACGTGCACGGGCAGAGCGACCATTTTTATCTGCTCAAAGAGAGCAATCAGCTCGCCCTCCTCGATAATATGGGCGGGGAACCCGTCGAAACGCAAAAGCAAGCAATCGCCCGCGAATACGAAAAATACAAAGCCGCCTGCGATGCTCTGGAAAACCTCGGCGGCGACGAACATTCCCGCGCCGTAAGGCAGGATATTCTGAAATATCAGATAGACGAAATCGAAAAGGCGGATTTGAAAGAGGGCGAAGAGGAAGAACTTTCCGACCGCCGCAGAAAACTGCTCAATCGGGAGAAAATCGCCACGGCCGTTTCTTCGGCGGCGGCGGCACTCGGCGAGGACGGCGGCGCCGCGGATACGCTGCAGGCGGCGCTGCATTCTCTCCGCACGATAGAAAATTTCGGGGAGGAATACGCCTCCCTTGCCGAACGGCTGGAAAATATCCGCCTGGAAGCGGATGATATTTTTGAAAGTCTGCGCTCCTTTGAGGACGACGAGTATTCCGCGGGAGAGCTGGAATCGATCGAGGAGCGGCTGGAAACGATAAAGCGGCTCAAAAACAAATACGGTTCCACCGCGGAGGAGATTTTTTCTTTTTTGGAAAACAGCCGCGCGGAATACGAAAAACTGCTCCGATTCGACGAACTTTCCGAAGAATACCGCGTGCAGAAGGAAAAGAGC
>CALVZR010000159.1 GCA_944372565.1 uncultured Clostridia bacterium
CATCGGGGAGAGCGGCGGGAAGTTCAAGGAAAAACTGATCGCGGGGGAGGAAAGCCGCCGTTCAGCCCGCGCTCTCGCCACCAAAGAAACCGACGGCGATATTTCTTTCGACCTCGATGAAATGCGGCTCGTGCAGCCCTTTCCCGCCGCGCTGAAAGAAAAATTCAACGAACTCGAATTCCGCACGCTGGCGAAAAAAGAAGAGCTGTTCGCTCCGCCCGCCTCCGAGAAAGCGCAGAAGGAAGAACAGACGGCCGAACTCGCGGAAGTGAAGGAAAAATCCACCCTCGTTTCCGCTTTGAACGCCGGAAAACTTTTTGTCTTTTTCGGCGAAGATCTGCACGTTTACGACGGGCGGAAGGAATATGCCGTAAAGGTGAAAGAGGGCTTTTTCGACGAGGGCGTATTATATTCCGAGGCGGTGGAGGCGCTCGCCGAAGTCATGCGTTCGCATAAAAAGGTGATCACCTACAACTTAAAAGAACTGATGCACCGCTTCGACGGGTTGCACGTGCCCTTCTGCGCCGATTTCGAGGACGTTTCAATCATCAAATACCTCGCCGACTTTACGGGGCGGGACGAAAAATTCGAAGCCGTGTGCGAGGAATACGCCCTTCCCGTTTCGCACAAGGGATACGCGCTCGCGCAGGTGTATGAAAAGCTCTCCGCCCGCCTCGCGGAGGAGGGTATGGAAAAACTTTACAGGGAAGTGGAACTTCCCCTCGTATCCGTGCTGTATTCTATGGAGCGCGAGGGGTTCAAGATCGACCGCGCCGCCCTCGAAGAGATGGGCGCGCAGTATTCCGCCGAACTCAAAAACCTGGAAGCGCGCGTCCATCTGCTGGCGGGGGAGGATTTCAACCTCAATTCCCCCCAGCAGCTCGGCAAGGTGCTCTTTGAAAAACTGGGGCTCAAACACGCCAAAAAGACCAAAACGGGCTACTCCACCTCCGCGGAGGTGCTCGAAGAACTGGCGGGCGAGCACGAGATCGTCCCGCTCATTCTCCGTTACAGGCAGATACAGAAACTGTATTCCACCTATATCGAGGGCTTCAAACCCCTCATCGAACCCAAAACGGGGCTAGTGCATACGTCGTTCAATCAGCTGGTCACCACGACGGGCAGGCTTTCGAGCAAAGAACCGAATTTGCAGAATATCCCCGTGCGGGACGAACTGGGCAAGGAGATCCGCCGCTTTTTCATTCCGAGGGATAAAGAACACATCCTCGTGGGCGCGGATTATTCGCAGATAGAACTCCGTCTGCTCGCGCATTTTTCGGGCTGTCCCGCCCTGATTAAAGCGTATAACGAACGGGCGGACATCCACACGGAAACGGCGGCGACGGTGTTCGGCGTAAAGCGGGAAGAAGTTACGCCGCAGATGCGCCGCAGCGCGAAGGCGGTGAATTTCGGCATTATCTACGGCATCAGCGAGTTCGGGCTGGCGAAGAATCTGAAAATTTCCACGGCGCAGGCGCGCGAATACATCCGCACGTATTTTGAAAAATATCCGGAAGTGAAGGAATATATGGATAAAAACGTGGAGTTTGCCAAAGAACACGGCTACGTTTCCACCCTTCTGGGGCGCAAGCGGTATATCCGCGAACTGAAATCGAGCAACTACAACCAGCGGATGTTCGGCGAGCGGGCGGCGATGAATATGCCACTGCAGGGCAGCAGCGCGGACATCATCAAAGTGGCGATGGTCAACGTGTTCCGCAGGCTCGAAGAGGGCGGATACCGTTCGCGGCTTATTTTGCAGGTGCACGACGAACTCATTATAGATTGCCTGAAATCCGAGCGGGAAGCGGTGGAAAAACTGCTCGTTTACGAGATGGAAAACGCGGTTTCGCTCAAAGTGCCCCTCACGGTGGAGGCCGAGGCGGGCGAAACGTGGTACGACGCGAAATAGGGGGTGCGGGATGAAGATCGCGATCACGGGGGGCATCGGCAGCGGCAAGAGCACGGTTGCCGCGATTCTGAAAGAGGCGGGTTATCCCGTCGCCTCGTGCGACGAAACGTACGCGCGTTTATGCGAGGACGCCGCCTTTTTGAGGGAACTCAAAACATTGTTTCCCGCGGCGGTGGAGGACGAGCCTTTGCGGCTGGACAGGAAGGCGCTCGCCGCGGCGGTGTTTTCCGACGAGGACGCGCGCACGCGGCTGAACGCCTTCACCCATCCCCGCATCATGCGGGCGATGTTCGCGGAAACGGAGGGGGAAACGATCGCGTTTTACGAAGTGCCCCTGCTGTTCGAGAGCGGGCTGAAGGGGGATTTCGACCAGACCGTCGTCGTTCTGCGGGACAGGGAAACGCGCAAACGCGCGGCGATGGCGCGCAGCGGGCTTTCCGCCGAGGAAACGGAAGCGCGCATGCGGGCGCAGACCGATTACGAATCCGCCGATCTTTCGGGATGCAGGATTTTGCAAAACGACGGGGATCTCGCGGCGCTCAAAGAAAAAACCCTGCGGCTTGCAAAGGAGCTTGCGGGGAAATAGCGCGCACCCCGCCTTTACCGTATAAAAAAAGGCGGTTCGGCATACACTTTTCGTATGGAGAAGGCAACGCGCAGGGCGGCGAAAAGGGCGTTTGCCGTTGCGCTCGCGGTGCTCGCCGCGGCGCTTTCGGCGTTCGCGCTGTATAATTTGGCGGAAAGGAAAATGATTTATCCGCTGCGGTATGCGGAAAGCGTGGATCGCTATGCCGCCGCCTGCGGGCTGGACAGGGCGCTCGTGTATGCGCTCATCAAAACGGAATCGGGTTTCGACGCCCGCGCCGAGAGCGCGAAGGGCGCGAAGGGGCTGATGCAGGTCACCGACGGCACGGCGGCGTTTGTAGCCGCCGCGCTCGGCATAAAGGAATACGACCTGTTCGACGCGGATACCAACATCGCGCTCGGCTGCGGGTATCTTTGTTATCTGTTCGGAAAATTTTCCGAAGAAACGACCGTTCTCGCGGCGTACAACGCGGGCGAGGGCAACGTGCGTTCCTGGCTGAAAGACGCGCGCTATTCTTCCGACGGCAAAACGCTTTCCGCCGTTCCGTTTGCGGAAACCGAAGGCCACGTGAGAAAAACGATGCGTTACAAGGAAAAATACCGCAAGATTCACGATTTGTGAAAAAATATCCGTGAATTCCTTGACAAATCGGAATAAATAAAGTAAAATATCTTTTGCCTGTGAGGGTGGCGGAATTGGCAGACGCGTACGTTTGAGGGGCGTATGGTTATCCGTGTGGGTTCAAGTCCCATCCTTCACACCAACGATCTTAAACTCATTCAAAGATAAAATTGAGTGAGTTTAAGATCTTTTTTTATGCCAAAAAACAGAAAATAGGACTGATTTTAGGATTGTAGTTGCTTGAATTTGTACTAATGATAGCAT
>CALVZR010000160.1 GCA_944372565.1 uncultured Clostridia bacterium
CCTGCGGGTAAAAGACCATGATCTTCACGCCCGCTTTGTTTCTGAACCCTTCGAGCGCGGCTTTGCCCGTATCCCCGCTCGTGGCGGTGAGGCGCATCACGTCCTCTTTGATGCCCGCGTTGTCGCACCCCGCGCGGAGCAGATACGGAAGGAGGGTGAGCGCGATGTCCTTGAACGCCAGCGTGGGCCCGTGGAAGAGTTCGAGGATAAAAAGATCCTCGTCCAGTTTCACGACGGGAGCGGCGTCCTCGTCGAAGGAGGCGTACGCCTCCCTGCACGCCTGCAGAAGGGCGGGATAGTCGTATTCTTCGAGATATTGCGAGAGCACGAGCGCGGCGCGTTCCGCATAGTCCATGCCGAGCATTTCCTCCAGCCTGCCGCCGAGATCGGGGAACCGTTCGGGAACGAAAAGCCCGCCGTCCTCCGCAATGCCCTTCGCGATCGCCTCGGAAGCGTTTTTCGCCTCCGCGCCGCCTCTTGTACTGAAAAAGCGCATAATTTTTACCTGCCTTAAAAAATAAAAGGACGGAAACCGCCCTTTTTATAATACTATATTTTTTTGAGAAAAAGCAAATCAATCGACGTACTTTTTCAAAAATTCCGGCAAATCCTCTTTCGCGGCGCTGCAGGTGAACACGAAACACACCGAAAAATCCTTTTCCAGCCGTTCCACCATCGCGAAGAATTCGCCCAAATCGGAGAGCGCGTTGCCCGTGATGCGCGCGATGCCGTCGATAAAGATGTATTCGTTATCGGAATTCGCGGCGACGATCCCTTTGATGAAGCCGACAAATTCGTTTTCGCACCTGATATTGTAGCCCTTGACGTCTATGAATCTGATCTGATATTTCAGATCGTACATATACCTGTTCGTGTCCGTAATGAATACCACGTGCCCTTTTGCCGATTCGACAAGCGCGTTCGCATCCGCGATCACGACCTTGGTTTTGCCCGTTCCTTTCGGTCCGTAAACGATTTTCATTTCTTACCCTCCGATTTGTGGTTTTCTATATTGTAAACCATTTCCGCGCAAATTTCAATAGTTTTTTGAAAATTCTCGGTAAGATTTCGGTAAAATTTTCCTAAACCCTTCCCCGCGCGGCGGTTTCTCTATCTTATGCGGCGGAAACCGGAAAGCGTTCGCCTAAAATTCGAGCACGTCTTTGGGTTTGCGTTTCACCCACGCGCCGTCCGTGAAATCGGGAATATCCACGGGCGCGCCCCCGCGGGCGACGGAGCACTCCGTGAGGGCGGAAATGCTCATCCATGCTGCGGCGTCGTACACGTCTATGGGCAGCGGGTCGCCCCGCCCGATCGTGCGGAAAAACTCGCGGAACATCAGATAATCCATGCCGCCGTGCCCGAGCTCCATTTCTTCGGGCGTGATGTTCTTCCAGATGGGGTGCAGAAATTCCTTTTCGTATTCCTTCGCGTTGTCGAGATGTTTTTTCACGAAAACGGGCGTATCGAAGGCCTCGTGGAAATCCTGCTCGCCTTCGAGGAGAACCATATTGAGTTCCTGATTGGCAAGCCCCTTCGTGCCGCGCACGGTAAATTCGCGCGAATAGTATTTGGGCAGCGTGGTATCGAGCTTCAAGGAAATGGTTTCCCCGCCCGCGCATTTGATGATCGTTTCCACGATGTCACCCTGCGCGAACTCCGCGTTCACGAGGGATTTATCGGGATTTTTATCGCTCTTTGCAAATTCTTTGAGCCCCGCACCCTTGGACGCCACGGAAACGAGCGAAAGCATCCTGTTGCCGCGGTTGATGTTCAAGATCTTCGCGATCGGCCCCAGCTCGTGCGTGGGATAGTTTTCGCAGTTGCGGCGCATATAGTTGTTCAGGCGGTAATGGCGGTTGACGTTGCCGCCCAAGATCTCGTCGCGCAGGTCGTGGCTGTACGCCCCGTGGCAGTGCACGATCTCCCCGAATTTCCCCGCGCGCGCCATCGCCGTGGCGAGCAGTTCGAAACGGTCGTAACAGCAGTTTTCCATCATCATAATGGGCGTTTTCGTGCGCTCGTAGGTGCGCACCAGCTCCCAGCATTCTTCGATATTGTAAGCGCCGCCGACTTCCATCGCCGTGATCTTGCCCGCGCGCATGCTCTCGATGGCGATTTTGATATGCTCTTCCCAGCCCGCCGTGATGAGGACGGCGTCCAGCGAAGAATCGGCAAGAAGGTCGGTATAATCTTCGTAAACCGCCGGCCGTTTGCCGTATTGTTTTTCCACGCGTTCGGCGGCTGCCTCCCGCCTGTCCGCATAAACGTCGCACACCGCGGCGACGTACGCAAGTTCTTCGAGCGACAAAATGGTGGTGAGCAGGCCGTTGCCTCTCTGCCCCAGTCCGACGATGCCTATCCTGACTTTCTCCATGATTCCCTCCGTTTTTTCTTATTATATCACCCCCCTCGCCTTACGGAAATGGAATTTTTTTTCCGTAAACTGTATTTTTTTATTATTTTTCAATTTACATCGGCGCAAAGAAATGATACAATGGCTGTATGGAGAGAACGGGATTTTTGCCGAGGGCAGAATATGTGAAGATTTTCCGCGGAAGAGAAGAGGGCGAATTGTACCTCGGTTCCGCGGGATATAACGATTTCCGCACCGTGAAACCGCAGTATTTCATGCGCACGCAGCGGCAGTTCACCGTGCATTTCGTGCTGGAAGGGCGGGGCACGCTCAACGTGGGAAAAAACAGCTTTCCCGTGGAAAAACACAGGGTTTTTCTGCTCGATAACCGCAGCGAATTTTCCTACTACCCCGCGCCGGACGATCCGTGGGAATATATCTGGTTCGATTTTTACGGCTCCCTCGCCCCCGTTTACGCAAAAGAATGCGGGTTTTCCCCCGAAAGCCCGCTCGCGGACTGCGCCTTCCCGCAAAAGCTGAAAGCCGAGCTCTTTTCGGTATTTTCGCGCGGGAGCGAACAGCGCCCCGTTTCCTACTTTGAATATTTAAGCGCGTTTTACCTGCTGATGGCTTCCGCCGCGCCCGAAAAGGACGAAACTGTATTTTTTTATCACGAAGATTACATCGAGGAGATCAAGCGGTTTATCGAACTCAAATATCTTTCGGAGGACTTTTCGGTGGAATATCTCGCGCGCTCCATGCACATCTCGCACTCGCACCTGTGCAAGATCTTCAAAAAGAGCGAGGGCGTTCCCGTGGCGGCGTACGTGATGGAGATGCGGCTCAGAAAGGCCGCTCAACTGCTCAAAAAAACCGATTACAGCGCGCGGGAGATCTCCTACATGTCGGGATTCCGCGAATACGAATATTTCCTGAAATCCTTCAAACGCCGTTTCGGCGCGACCACGGGCGAATACCGGAAAAAATTCCGCCCCGCCCCCGAAACGCAGGCATAAAAAAAGCGCGGAAACATTCCGCGCTTTTTTTCGCTCTCTTACTGCCCCCAGATGAGCAGCTGTTTGTGAAATTCCTTATCGAGGCTCATCACCATGCCGTCCAGCTCGTCGTCGCCGAGCACGCTGCACCTGCCGTCCTCATACTGCTTGTCGATGAGTTCCTTGATCTTCGCCACGATCGGCTCGCTCTTGGCGATCTTGTGCTCTTCGGGCAGATCGTAATACTCGTTGATCCAATACGCGATGCCCGCAAGCCCGCTCGCGTTGTTGATGGAAACGTGCATCGGGCGGTTTAAGATCTTCTTCGTATCGAAAATGTTGTAGATCTCCTCGTCTTTGAGCATGCCGTCCGCGTGGATGCCCGCGCGGGTGGCGTTGAAACTCCTGCCCACGAAAGGCGTTCTCGGCGGGATGACGTAGCCGATCTCCTTCTCGAAATATTCCGCGATTTCCGTGATTGCGGTGTAGTCCATACCGTCGTCCGTGCCGCGGATGGAGGCGTATTCGATGGCCATCGCTTCGAGCGGGCAGTTGCCCGTTCTCTCCCCGATGCCGAGCAGCGAGCAGTTGACCGCGGAACAGCCGTAGAGCCAGGCGGTCGTCGCGTTGGTGACCACTTTATAAAAATCGTTGTGCCCGTGCCATTCGAGCATTTCCGAGGGCACGCCCGAATAGTAGTTCAGCCCGTAAACGATGCCCTGTACGCTCCGCGGCAACGCGCTGCCCGGATAGGTTACGCCGAAACCCATCGTGTCGCACGCGCGGATTTTGATGGGAATGCCGCTCTCCTTGGAGAGTTTCATAAGTTCGGAGGCGAAGGGAACGACGAAACCGTAGAAATCCGCCCGCGTGATATCCTCGAAATGGCAGCGGGGTTTCACGCCCGCGTCCAGCGCGTCCTTCACGATGCCGAGGTATTTATCGAGCGCCTGTTTGCGCGTGAGGTTCATCTTCTTGAAGATATGATAGTCCGAACAGCTCACGAGCACGCCCGTTTCCTTGATGTTCATCTGGCGGACAAGTTCGAAATCCTTCTTGTTCGCGCGGATCCAGCTCGTGACTTCCGGAAATTCCAGCCCCAGATCCATACACGCCTGCGCGGCTTTCCTGTCCTTTTCGGAATACAGGAAAAATTCCGACTGGCGGATCAGCCCTTTCGGCCCGCCGAGTTTCGCCATCAATTTATATAAATCGACGATCTGCTTCACCGTGAGGGGCGAAGTGGACTGCTGCCCGTCGCGGAAGGTGGTATCGGTGATCCAAATGTCCGAAGGCGGGTTCATCGGCACGTTGCGGAAGTTGAAGATGACCTTCGGCACGCTGCTGTATTCGAACATATCGCGGAAGAGCTGCGGCTCCGCCACGTCCTGCAATTCGTATTCGTACGTCTTTTCCTGCAATACGTTTTTATTCTTGTTGAATTCTATCATTTTTGTCCTCATTTCAGTTCGGAGATGAATCTTTCCAGCCTGTCGAGCCCCTCTTTGATGTCTTCCATCGAGATGGCGTACGAGAGCCGCACGGAATGATCGTCGCCGAACGCGATGCCGGGAATGAGCGCCACCCCTTCGGAAAGCGCGGCGTCCGCAAACTGCAAAGACCCTTCTATCTTTTTCCCTTTATAACTCTTGCCGTAGAGCGCGGAAACATCGGCAAACGCATAGAACGCGCCCATCGGTTCGGGGCAGATCACGCCGTTCATCTTCTGCAGCCTTCCCACCATATACCTGCGGCGCTCGTCGAAGGTGGCGTGCATCTTCGCGATGAAGTCCTCGCCGCCGTTCAGCGCCGCGACGGAGGCGTACTGCGCGATGGAGCACGGGTTGCTCGCCGTGTGCGAC
>CALVZR010000161.1 GCA_944372565.1 uncultured Clostridia bacterium
GTCCAGCCGTCTGTTTCTGAAATAGATCGCCAGCCCCGTAGAAACCATGATCAGATTGATTATGTAAAAAACAAATGCCAGGATCGTAAGGAGCGTCCAATACTCCGGCCCCCGCGATGAGGCAAAAAACAATTTCGAACAGATGCCCGCCACATAGCCGACGGCGATCAGCAACGTAAAATACAGGCTCGTCCCTTTTGCCGTGCGGGCTTTATATGCCTTGATGATATTCAAAGGCCACGACAACCCGAAACAGACGACCATAACGATCTCAAATATAACGGCAATATTTTCAGACATTCTCCCTCTCGCTTCTCCTCTCTTCGGCTGTTTTGCAGCATCTTCGCGTTTCATAAAAGGTGCGCGCCGCCGGCCGGGGCGGCGCGCACCGCGCTTTACGCTTTTACTTCCTCTATCACGTAACTTTCGATGAAGTCGCCGATCTTGATATCGTTGAACTTCTCGATGGAAATGCCGCATTCGAAGCCTTTATCCACTTCTTTCACGTCGTCTTTGAACCGTTTGAGCTGCAATACGTTGCCCTCGCAGATCATCACGTCGTCGCGGTAAATGCGGAGTTTGCCGCTGCGCACGATCTTGCCTTCGGTGACGTAGCACCCCGCGACCGTGCCCACGCCCGTGATCCGGAAGGTTTCGCGCACTTCGGCCTTGCCCATATACGTTTCTTTGTATTTGGGCGCGAGCATGCCTTTGAGCGCCTTCTCCACGTCCTCGATCGCCTCGTAGATCACGCGGTACAATTTGATGTCCACCCCGCTCTTTTCCGCGGAAGTTCTGGCGTTGGCGTCCGGGCGGACGTTGAAACCGATGATGACGGCTTTCGAAGAATCCGCGAGCATGATATCCGTTTCGCTGATGGCGCCCGCCGCCGCGTGGATGACGTTGACCTTCACCTCGTCGTTGGAGAGTTTGAGGAGGGATTGTTTCACCGCCTCCACCGAACCCTGCACGTCCGCCTTCACGATGATGTTGAGCGTTTTCATTTCGCCTTCCGCGATGCGGTTGAACACGTCGTCCAGCGAAACGTTGCGCGAGGCGGCGGCGTCGTTTTTCAGTTTGTTGCGGCGCTCTTCCGCCACCTGCCTGGTGAGTTCCTGCGAAACGGCGTACAGCGTATCGCCCGCGGCGGGAACGTCGTCCAGTCCCATGATGGAAACGGGCGTGCTCGGCCCCGCGGAAGCGATCCGCCTGCCCTTGTCGTCGATCATCGCGCGCACCTTGCCCACGACCATGCCGATGACCACGGGATCGCCCACTTTCAGCGTGCCGTTCTGCACGAGCACGTTGGCGACCGGGCCTTTGCTGTGGTCGAGCTTGGCTTCGAGCACCACGCCCTTCGCCTTCCTGTCGGGGTTGGCTTTGAGTTCCTTCACGTCGGCGAGCAGCAGGATGGATTCCAGAAGTCCTTCCATCCCCTCGCCCGTCTTGGCGGATACGGGGCAGATCATCACGTCGCCGCCCCACTCTTCGGGCACCAGCCCGTTTTCCGTGAGCTGGGTTTTCACCCGCTCGATATTTGCCTCGGGTTTATCGATTTTATTGATCGCCGCGATGATGGACACCCCCGCCGCCTTGGCGTGGTTGATGGCCTCCACGGTCTGCGGCATAATGCCGTCGTCCGCCGCGACGACGAGCACCGCGATATCCGTCGCTTCCGCGCCGCGCGCGCGCATCGCCGTGAACGCCTCGTGCCCCGGGGTATCGAGGAAGGTGATGACGCTGCCGTTCACCGTGACCTGATACGCGCCGATGTGTTGCGTGATGCCGCCCGCCTCGCCCGCGGTGACGTTGGTTTTGCGGATCCTGTCGAGCAGCGAAGTCTTGCCGTGGTCAACGTGCCCCATCACGGTAACGACGGGCGGGCGTTTGACCGCGCCTTCGTCGCTCCCCTCGTCGGTAAAGCCTTCGCTCAAGAGATCTTCCGCGGTCTTTTCCATTTTCAGTTCGAGTTCCACGCCGAGATCTGCCGCGATGTATTCCGCGGTGTCGAAATCCACGGAATCGTTGATGGTCTTCATGATGCCCTCTTTGAAGAGGCGCTTGGTGAGTTCCACGGCGGGAACGCCGATCTTTTCGCTGAGCACTTTGAGGGGGATGACGTCCGTCGTGATCACCGCGTGTTCGATTTTGACCGCCGCGCTGTCCTTCGCCGCCTTCTGTTTCTTGGCGGGGCGCAGTTTGCGGTACCCGCTCTTATCCTCGTCGAAATCCGCCGCCGTGACCGACTGCTTGATGAGGGCGCGCTTGCTCAGCGTGTTTTTCTTTTCTTCGTAATTTTTCTCGCCCTTTTTCTTGTTCGCGCCGAAATTCCTGCCGTTCTGCGGCACGGGCGCGGGTTCGGGGCGGTAAACGGCGCCGCCGCTCCTCGGCCCCTGCGGGCGCGCGTTTCCCGCGCCCTGCGGGCGGGGCGCGCCGCCCGGCACGTATTCCTTGCGGGGCGGGCGGTCCGCTTTGGGTTTGTTTTCGGGGATATATACTTCCCGCTTGTGCTGCGGTTTGCGCTCTTCGCTCTTATCCGGCTTTCTCAGCCACGAACTCGTATCTTCAAACACCTTTTTCCTGCCGTTTTCGGTAACGACGTCCTTCACGGCGGTGTTCTTCTTCTCTTTCTTCTTTTCGGGAGCCTTCTCCTGCGGCTTTACCGCCTTGCTCTCCGCGGCGGGCGCGGCCTGTTTTTCCGTTTCCTTTTCGGACTCTTCCTTTGCGGATGCGGGTTTATCCTCTTTCACGGGCTGCGGCGCGCTCTCTTCCGCTTTTTGTCCGGGCGCTTTTTCAGCCTGCGACGCGCTCTCTTCCGCCTTTTGTTCGGGAGCCTTTTCCTCCGCTTTCTCTTTTGGAGCGGGAGCAGCCGGTTTTTCGGGTTCCTCCGCGGGCTTTTCTTCGGGCGCGGGAGCCTCCGCCTCGGTTTCGGGCGCGGGCACGGGCGCGGCGGATTCTTCCGCCTGTCCGGCGGCCTTCGCGGCGAGCGTTTCCTCCTGCTCCTTGCGTTCGCGCTCCTTCTTTTCGGCGAGAATGGAGGCGTTCTTTTCCTCCACCGACGTTTTCAGCCGTTTAATCTCCCCTTCGCTCTTTTTGATGCTTTCGAGGAGGGCTTTGATTTCTCCGTCGCTGATGAGTTTGCCGATTTTTTTGATGTATTCGTATTCTGCCATAACCTTTTTACTTTGCCTCCCATTCGGTAAAATCGCCGTCCAGATTATCCAAGATCGCCCGCGCGAGCGACTTATCCGTGATCGCCAGGATCTTGCAGCGCGCCTTTCCCGTAAGTTCCTCCACCGTCTTTTTGTTGCTTTTCACCACGGGGCAGGAAAATTTCCGCGCGAGTTTTGCGCACTCGCTCTGCGAATTTTTCGCCGCCGTGCCGCACAGGATGAGCAGCTCCGCCGATTTCAGCGAGCGCGCGGCTCCGCCGTAGCGGATTTTGCCCGCCCTGATGCAAAAGCCGATATACGTTTCGATTTTGCTCTTCGTCATCTGTCCTTTTTATCGGAAAAATACGCCTCTATTTCGGTATAGACCTCGTCTTCCACCGCGCAGGAAAAAGCCTTGTTCAGCGCCTTGGTTTTGCGCATCTTTTTCAGGCATTCCTCCCCGCCGCAGACGTAAGCCCCCCGCCCCTGCGCCTTGCCGCTCGCATCGGCGAACACCTTGCCTTCGGCGTTTTTCACCACCCGCAGCATTTCGCGCTTGTCCTTCATCTCGCGGCAGCAGACGCACATTCTCAAAGGGATCTTTTTCTTTGCGGGCATGTTCTCCCCCTATTCCGCCTCTTCCAATGCGAGGGCGGCGCTTTCGCTCTTCACGTCTATCTTCCAGCCCGTCAGCCGCACGGCGAGGCGGGCGTTCTGCCCTTCCCTGCCGATGGCGAGGGAAAGTTTGTCGTCCGGCACGATGGCGCGCGCCGTCTTCTCCCCTTCGAGCTCGATCACCTTGATGACCTTGGCGGGAGAGAGCGCTTTCGCGATGAATTCCAGCGGATTTTCGCTCCACGGAATGATGTCTATCTTTTCGCCGTTGAGCTCTTCCACCACGGCGTTCACGCGGGCGCCCTTGCTGCCCACGCACGCGCCGACCGCATCGACCATGGGATCTTCCGAATAGATCGCGATTTTCGTTCTCTGCCCGGGTTCGCGCGCCACCGCCTTGATGGTAACCACGCCCTGTTTGATTTCGGGCACTTCGTTTTCGAAAAGGCACTTCACGAAGCCGACCGCCGTTCTCGAAACGACGATCTGCGCGTTCTTCCCGGAATTGCGCACCTTCTTCACATATACTTTGAGTTTGCGGTTGAGTTCGTATTTTTCGCCCGGAATCTGATCGCCCGGCATGAGCACGCCCTCGATCTGCGCGTTCCCGTTGGAAACCGCGCCGATATCGACGAACACGTTTTTATCCTCGATGCGGCGGATGACGCAGGTGAGCAGTTCGCCCTCCTTGTCCTCGAATTCGCTCATCGTGTTGGCGCGCTCGATCTCGCGGAGTTTCTGCATGACCACCTGCTTTGCCGTCTGCGCGGCGATGCGGCCGAAATCTTTCGGGTCGATCTCGTTTTCGATCACGTCCCCCACCTTGTAGCTCTTTTTGATTTCCTGCGCCTCTTCGAGGGAGATCTGCTTTTCCTCGTCGGTCACCTCGTCCACCACCTCTTTGGTGCTGAAAAAGCGCACGGTCTTCTTTTCGGGGTTGAGTTTTACCGCGATGCCGCTCGAAAGCCCTGTGTGCTTTTTATAGGCGAACACCAGCGCGTTTTCCAGCGCTTCGATAAAGGTTTGCTGCGGGATGCCCTTTTCCCGTTCCAGATCTTCCAGAGCGGTAAAAAATTCCTTTTTAATCATGTTTCTCTCCTTGCAATTCTTGGTTCTCAGTCGAACAAAATGGCTTCGCTCGTCTTTTTCACGGCGGACATCTCGAACGTGAGCGTTTCCTTCCCGGCTTTCAGCCGCATGATCTTCCCGTCGTAAAAGACGAGTTCTCCTTCGTAGAATTTTTTGCCCTTCACGGGCGCTTTGAGTTTGACTTCCACCTGCCTGCCGATGTGGGAGAGGAAATCTTCCTCGGTGAGGAAGGGCCTGTCCGCCCCCAGGCTGGACACGTTTAAGGTATAAGGCTGCCCGAAAGAGGGATCCAGCTCGTCGAGAGGCGCGTCGATCGCGTTGTGAAAGCGCTCGCAGGTATCGAGATCCACGCCGCCCTCTTTATCGATATACACCGTGAGGGCGGGGTCGTCCCCGCCGGAAAATTCCACCGAACAGATGCGCACGCCCTGTTCTTCCGCAACGGGCGCCAGCTTTTCCATGATCGTTTCCGCAGACAGAAATTTCATTTAAAAACTCCCCACTAAGAAGATATGAGAGCGGAAAGACCGTTCTCATACTCCAGCATACGATATTCAGTATCTGCATTATACCAC
>CALVZR010000162.1 GCA_944372565.1 uncultured Clostridia bacterium
TTTCAAATCGGATAGATGTCCGGGGCCGATCAACGGCAACCCGATGAACGGGCTTTGCGAAAAAGTCTGCATACAGGCAAAAAAGGTTTTCGACGCGTGTATGCGTCAGACGCAGGAAACGGGGCTCGTGCTCAACATCGCAAACCCGAATCCGCCCTCGCCTACATATCCGCTCACCTTCGTGAGCGCGAAGAGCACCACGTCGCAGGGGACGATTTCCAACCTTCTGGTGGAGCCGCTCACCGAACGCGACAGAACGGCGCGCGTGCGGGCGGATATCACCATTCCCGTATCGGTCGCTTATACGGACGCGAACGGCACGGAAGGCGCGGCGACGTCCAGCGTAACCATCACGCAGGACGTGATCTTGTGCATTCCCTCGCCGAGCATTATGCCCTACACCGTGGAAGCGGTGGTTTCTCTCGTTTCCACGAAGGGAACGTACACGGGGACCAACCAGTTCACCGTGGACGCCTGCGTGACCATTATCCTGAAAGTCGTGATGGAAGTGGAACTCCTCGTTCCCTCCTACGGCTATTCGGCGATCCCGCCGTGCCAGGAATACACGCAGGAAGTATGCGCCGGATTTTTCGAACTGCCGGTATTCCCGCAATAGGGGATGGCGCTTTTACGCACCGTAACGCGCGTTACGGTGCGTTATTTTTTTAAAACGGGGCAAAATGAGTTGCGAAAAATCCGCCGAAATGGTAAACTATATCAAACGAAAACAGAGGAAAACGATGAAGGTCTATGCCATAAGCGATTTGCATATTTCCGCCTCGGGCGAAAAGCCGATGGAGGTGTTCGGCGGGAACTGGGTCGGGTATCTGGAAAAGATCGCCGCCGACTGGCGGGAAAAGGTGAAGGAAGAAGACCTCGTGCTCATCGGCGGGGACATCAGCTGGGCGATGACGCTGGAAAACGCCCTGAAAGATCTGGAAACCGTTTTCCCCCTTCCGGGCAGGAAGGTGCTCATCCGCGGCAATCACGATTACTGGTGGCACGGCATCGGGCGCATCCGCGAAAGGCTGCCGCAGAACGTGTATGCTTTGCAGAACGACGCGGTGAAGATCGAAAACGTGATCGTGTGCGGTTCGCGCGCGTGGAGCGTGCCCGGCTCTCCCGATTTCGGCGCGGACGACGAAAAGATTTACAAACGCGAGGCGGAACGGCTGAAAATGTCCTTTCACGCGGCGGCGAAACTGCGGGGGGAAGGGGACGCGCTGCTCGCGCTCGTGCATTATCCGCCCTTCAACGTGCGCAGGGAAAATTCCCTGTTTACCGAACTTTTCGAGGCGAACGGCGTGAACGCCGTGATCTACGGCCATCTGCACGGCTCTTCCGTGCGGGCGGACAGGCTGGTGAAAAAGAACGGCATCCCGTATTATCTCACTTCTTGCGACATGGTGGATAATCGGCTTGTGGAGATAAAATTCTGAGGAGAAAAAACATGGAAGAAGAAAATCTTACCCCCGCGGAGGAAACGGCGGAAGAGGCCGTTCCCACGCGGAAAGAGAGGGCGAAAAAGGCCGTTGTGCAGTACCTGAAAACGCTGCCTAAGCGGTATTTCATCACGGCGTTTTCCGGGATGGCACAGGGGCTTTTCTGCACGCTGATCGCGGGCACCATCCTGGCGCAGATCGGCGGCTGGATCGGAGAGAACGCCTTCGGCAGCCTCGTCACGGCGATCGCGAACATCGCGAAATCGCTGATGGGCGTGGGCATCGGCGTGGGCATCGCGCACGCCCTCGGCAAGAGCAAACTCATCGTGTTTTCCGCCGCGGTGGCGGGATTTGTCGGCGCGTTTGCCGACGCGCTGATGAACGGAACGCTTGTATCGACATTTCCCGTTGGCGATGCATTGAAAAGTTATATTCAATTCGGCGCTCCCGGAAACCCCATCGGCAGTTACGTCGTAACCATGTTCACGATAGAGATCGCCTCGCTCTACGCGGGGAGGACCAAACTCGACATCATTTTGATTCCCTTAGGCATCATGGTCTTGTCCATGGGGGCGATCTACGTCGCTTTCCCCTTCATCTGGCTCATCAACCAGCTTGGCGAACTCATCGCCATCGCCACCAACGCCACGCCCTTCGTGATGGGCATCGTGATTTCGGTGGTGATGGGCATTCTGCTCACTATGCCCACGTCCAGCGCCGCCATCTGGGTGGCTGTGGCGTCGCCCATTTTAAGCAATCCCGCCGCAAGCGCGGAACAGGTGAACGCCATGCTGCTCGCGGGGGGCGCGGCCGCCGTGGGGTGCGCCTGCCATATGGTGGGCTTTGCCGTTTCCTCGTTCCGCGAAAACGGCGTGGGCGGGCTGATCTCGCAGGGCATCGGCACGAGTATGCTGCAGATCCCGAATATCATGAAAAAGCCGATCATTATGGTGCCGCAGATCATTTCGAGCGCGATTTGCGGGCCGCTTTCCACCTGCGTTTTCGGGCTGTATTGCGACGCGACGGGCGGCGGTATGGGCACGAGCGGCCTGGTGGGCGTGTTTTCCACGATTTCCTCTTCGGTCAATCACGGCATAGACGGCTGGGTGACGGGCGTCGGCGTGGCGCTTTTGATGTTCGTGCTCCCCGCGGTCATCGGCTTGCTCTTTACCTGGCTGTTCCGCAAAAAGGGCTGGATCAAGGACGGGGATATGAAACTCGATTCGTAATTTTACCGTTTCGGGCGGGGCGCGGGCGCGCCCCGTTTTTTTGCCCGTTTTTTGCGGACGGCCGTCGGCTGAGGAGCGGAAGGGCGCGGCGTTTTCCGAGGCCGATCTTTCTGCCGCCCTTTCTCCCGCCTTTTTTATAAAGAAACGCGCCCTTCGCGGCGTTTTTTCCTTTTTCCGTGGTTATTTTTTTCCCGGACGGGGCATATTTTATATAAAACGGGAGGGCCAAATCATGCAGGAAACGGACGGCATACAGAAACTCACGCTCGAAAACAGGCGTAAACTCGTGATGGACGGCGTGGACTCGGTGGACGCGTTTTCCGAACGCGAACTCCGCCTCACGCTGAACGGCACGAAAGTGCTCATCGGCGGGGAGGGGCTGAAGATCACCGCATACAACAAGGGGACGGGCGCCTTTTGCGCGGACGGAAAGATCTGTTCCATCCGCTACGACGAGAAAAAGGGGCCGCTTTTAAAGCGCATCTTCAAATAATGTTTGTCAGTTCCGGGCAGTTTTACATATTTTTCGGTTCGCTCGCCTGCGGCGTGCTCGGCGGCGCGGTCCGCAGCGTTCTCCTTCCGCCGTTTTCGGGAAAACGGCGGATTTTGTCTGCCGCGGCGGAGGTGTGCGTTTTTTTATTGCTGGCGGCGGGATTCCTTTTGTTCGCGCATTTTTACGATTTTCCCTCGGTGCGGGCGTATATGTTCGCGGCTTTTTTCCTCGGAATGTGGCTTTATGAGAAAAGTTTGGGCATTTCGGTTGCAAAATTCAAGCAAAAAGTGTACAATAAACTCGGGGAACGAAAGGAAAAGAAAGCGAATGAACGAAAGCAAATTCAAAAGGCTGGTCGCAGCCGCCACGGCAACGGCGGTCGTGCTCCTGGTGCTCCTGCTGGCGGTTATGATTTTTCAGCTCGCGTCCATCAACAACGAGCGGGCGAAACAGCGGGAATACGAGGCGGCGATCGCGCTGTACGAACAGATGATCGCGGACGGCGAAGACGGCATAAAAATAAAACAACAGCGCTGGTACATCGAAAAGATGGCGCGTGAACTCGGCTACCGTTACGAAACGGACGTGCCGATGTCCGGGGAGTGATATGCGGCTGGGGATTTTGGATATCGGCTCCAATTCCGTGCGCCTGATGCTCTGGGAAAACGGAGAAACGCTGGAAAAGAAAATCATCGTTTCGGGGCTGGGGAAAAATCTCGCCGCGGGCGGAATGCTGGACGCGGCGGCGAAAGAGCGCACGAAAAAGGCGATTTATTCGCTCATCGCCTACGGCGAAGAGAGGGATACGGAAAAATTTTACGCGTTCGGTACGGCGGCGATGCGCAAGGCTGCCGACGGAAAGGCGTTCGCGGCGGAGATCACCGCCGAAACGGACATGCCCGTGGAGATCATCGGCGGCGAAGAAGAGGCCGCCGTTGGGCTTTTGGGAGCGCTGGGCGGCAAGGACGGCGGCATCGTCGATATCGGCGGCGCGAGCACGGAGATCACCGTTTGTTCGGCGGGACGGTGCGTTTATTCGCATTCGCTCGATCTGGGCACGGTGAGCCTGGCGGATTTGTGCGGGCAGAGTTTTCCCGCGGCGCGGGCGCTTTGCGCCGAACGGGTGAAGGAATACGGAAAGGTCCCCGCGGCGGAATTTTACGGCATCGGGGGCACGGCGACCAGTCTTGCCGCCGTCGCGCAGGAACTCGAACCTTACGACCCCGCGCGGGTGAACGGATACGTGCTCGATAAAAAAGAACTTTGCGCCATGAAGGACAGGCTGTATTCCATGAGCGTGGAAGAGAGGAAAAAACTGAAGGGCCTGCAGCCCGAACGGGCGGAGGTCATCGCGGGGGGCAGCGCGCTGCTGCTCGCGGTGATGGAACATCTCGGCATAGAAAACATCCGCGTGAGCGAGAGCGACAATCTGGAAGGATATGCGCTCAGCCGCTTCGGAAACGGAGAACATCGATGAACAGAAGAACGAACATTATCAACAACATCCTGCTGATCGTTTTCGCGCTCGCCGCCATTCTCGCGGTAACGCTGGTGGGCAGCGACGCGTATTCCGACAATATCGGCTGGTTTATCCTGTGGTGCATTCTGGGGGCGGTCTTCTGGGCGCTCGTCAATCTGTGCGTGCACGAATGGGGTCACATCGCCGCGGCGAAGAGAAACGGTTTCAAGGTGCTTTCCGTGCGGCTGGGCTTTCTGCGTTTTTATAAGGAAAACGGAAAAACGAAGGCGGAATATGCCGGTTTCGACGGGGAGAGCGGTTCCACGGAAACGGTCCCCGTGGGGGAAGAAAAGCTGGAAGAACGCTTTATCCGCCTGACACGCGCCGGCGTTTACGGCAATATCGTTTTTGCGGCGCTCACCCTCGTTCCGCTCTTTTTAACGGCGTATCTGCCGTTCTGGCTGTATTCCGTCTGGGCGATCGGCCTGCCCGTTTCGCTCTATTACGTCGTCGGCAACGGCTTTCCCATGACGACGGACGGCGTGAAGAACGACGCGGCGGTGATTTCGGGGGTGAAGAAGGGGAACGATTCGGAAAAGGTGATGCTTTCCCTGCTGCTCGTCCATGCCGAACTCGCGGAGGGGAAACGCCCTTCGGAGATCGACGAAAAACTGTATTTCGGCGTGCCGCAGCTGCCCGAGGACGATATGAACTATCTCCTGCTGCTGAACGCGCGCTACGTGTATTATCTCGACAAGGAGGATTTCGAGGGCGCGAAGAAGGTTTCCTCCCGCCTGGCGGCGCTTCTGGACACCATGCCCAAGCCCTTCCGCCCCGCGGTGCGCGCCGATCTTTTATATAACGCCTGCACGTTCGATTTCGACGAGAGCGAGGCGGACAACCTCGTGGAGGACAACGAAAAATACCTCAACC
>CALVZR010000163.1 GCA_944372565.1 uncultured Clostridia bacterium
GCGAGCAGCATCTCTTTGAATACGGGCTCGGTAAGCGCGTCGTACTGCAATAAAAACGTGCCCTTCAACCCCAGTTCTTTCAAAAGCGAGATCTGCTCTTTTACGGGCGTTACCAGATCGAACCCCGGAATGCGGGGCTCCGCGCCGCGGATAAAGTTGACGACGTTCACGATATTCCGTTTTTCCATACCTTCCCCTTATTTTTCGTAAATTTCCCGTTTGAGCACGCCGATCTCGGGCAGGTTTCTGTATTTCTGCGCGTAATCCAGCCCGTAGCCGACCACGAACTCGTTGGCGATGTCGAACGCCTTGTAATCCGCGGAAATGTCCGCTTCGCGGCGCTCGAACTTATCCAGAAGCGCGCAGATCTTGATGGACGCGGGATGGCGCTGCATAAGCATTCGCTTTAAATAAAAGAGCGTGTGCCCCGTGTCTACGATGTCCTCCACGATGACGACGTGTTTGTTTTCGATGCTCCGATCGAGGTCCTTCACCAGCTTGACCTCTCCGCTGTTCGTACCCGAACCGTAGCTGGAAATCGCCATAAAGTCGATTTCCAGAGGGATTTTCATCGCGCGGATGATGTCCGCGAAAAACAGCACGCTGCCTTTTAAAATACACAGCATCAGCGGCTGTTTGCCCGCGTAGTCCCTGTCGAGTTCGGCGGCGATCTCCTTCACTTTCGCCTCGATCTCCTCTTTGCTGATCAGAACTTTTTCCAGATCCTCATGCATTGTTCTCTCTCCTTTTGTCTTTTTGTCCGCGTCAAAACGGCGTTTTCGCGCCCGCAGGGGCGGTTTTGCACGATTCTGCCGCGGAATAAGTTATTTTCAGCGCCTTCACGGTGCTTTCGTCCAGTTTTACCTTTTCGGAAATTTCCCGCCCCGAAAAGAGGATCTCCTTTCCTTTCGCGATGAGCAGAATATCGTTCCGCAAGCGTTCGGGGATCTTTTCGTCGATGAAATATTCCTTTAATTTTTTGGTCTTTCCGCCGAATTTTTCAAATACGTCCCCGTCTTTTCGCGTCCGCACGACCGCGCCCGCCAGTTTTTCCCCGTCGGCGTAAAACACGTTTTTTTCTTTGCCGCACAGCCGGCGCGCTTGTTCTATGCCGCAGCTTTCCACAACCAGCGTTTTCCCGCGGAAGGTAAATTTTCCCTCCGCAAGCGGCGTTTCTGCAAACGCCCCGTTCTGCGGCGCGAAAAACGAAATTTTATCGTATTCCCGCTTGGCGATCAGCCCGCCCGGCAGGGAAACTTCCGCGCCGTTTTGTTTCTCTTTACGGGCGCGCACGCTCCGCGCGGGCTCGTGCGTATAATCCGCCCGAACGCCCGCGCGTTTCATCGCGAGCACCGCCGCACGCCCGAACAGGGCGGGGGGAACGGAAAGGCGAAGGGCGACCGCACCGCCGCTCTCCTCCACCGAATCCGAGGCGAGCTCGTCTAAAAACGCGTCCTCTTCCCGCGCGGTTTCGCCGAAGCGCAGCAGGGCGCGTTCCCCCGCGGGAAATATTTTCTTCATCCGCGGCAGGATTTCGCTGCGGATAAAATTCCTCGTGATGTCGGTATCCGCGTTGGTTTCGTCCTCCCGGAAAGGCAGGGAATGCAAGCGGATATATTCCTCGATTCCCTACAGCGACGTATAGAGAAAGGGGCGGATGATCCCCTCCAGTGCGGGGGGAATGCCCGCGGCGCCTTTGAAAGAAGAACCGCGGAAGAGGTTGATGAGCACCGTTTCGGCGTTGTCCGCGCTGTGATGCGCCGTGGCGATCTTGTCCGCGGCGCCTTTTAGCAGAAGTTCGCGGAAAAACCCGTAACGCTCCTCCCGCGCCGCCTGTTCGAGGGATAACTTGTCATTTTCGGCGCGCAGAGGGGCGTTTGCCGCGCGGAAAAAGAGCGGCACGCCCCAGCTTTCGCAAAGCTCCTTTACGAAGGCGGAATCGGCCTTGGAGCGCTCGCCGCGGATGCCGTGTTCCACATTGACCGCAGCAACCGAAAAGCCGCACTGTTCCGCCTTTCCGCAAAGGAAATGCAGCAGCGCCACGGAGTCCTTCCCGCCGCTCACGGCAACGGCGATCCTTTCCCCGCGGGAGATCAGCCGCGCATAAAATTCGTTCATGATTTTATTTTAACAAAAACTATTGCAAAAAACAAGATAAAACGCACAGAAGAGAAATTTTTATTAAACAAAAAGATACTCGCCGTTGTTGAATGTAATCGGCAAAAAGGCAGAAAATAATAAAAAAGAACCTGGAGTTGTTGTTTTTATTACAAGTTCAACTCAGGTTCTGATTGGTTGCGGGAGTGGGATTTGAACCTCACGACCTTCGGGTTATGAGCCCGACGAGCTACCGAACTGCTCCATCCCGCGATAAGTGCAATCCCGAAAACGGAACTCGCTTCTCGTTCTCAAGATGCTATATTATAATAATGAATTCTATGCGATTTGTCAAGGAAAATTCCCTCATTTCCAAAAAATTTTTTGTCCGCGGGCGATATTCTTTTTTTATAAAATGTTCAACAAATAATTTTTCGATATCGTTCACTGCGCCTATCCCCCCGATCTTTTGATTTTCCGCGCCGCCCGTTCTATATCCCCCTTTTTAAAACAGCGGGCGCGGGAACGCTTTCGCGAAGATCCGCAGGCGGCTTTTATTTATGCTCTTTTTTCCAGTCCTTGATTTCCTGCAAGCGCTTTTTGATTTTTCCTTCCGTGCCCTCTTCGGTCGGGCGGTAATATTCCCTGCCCGCAAGGCTGTCCGGCAGGCACTGCATATTGGTCAGTTTTTCCTCCGTATCGTGCGCAAACTGATAATCCTTGCCGTAGCCGAGCTCCTTCATAAGTTTCGTGGGGGCGTTTCGGATGGCGAGGGGCACGGGCTCGGCGAGCATAGTGAGCGCGTCCTTTTTCGCAAGCATATAGGCAACGTCCACCGCGTTGGATTTGGGCGCAACCGAAAGATAGATCACCGCCTCCGCGAGGTGCACGGTGCATTCGGGCATACCGATATAATGGCACGCCTGATACGCCGCCACGGCGAGTTCAAGCGCCCTGGGATCGGCAAGCCCCACGTCCTCCGCGGCGAACCGCGTTACCCGCCGCGCGATATACAGCGGATCCTCCCCCGCTTCCAGCATACGCGCCAGCCAGTAAACGGCGGCGTCCGGATCGGAATTGCGCATGGATTTATGCAGCGCGGAAATGAGGTTGTAATGCTCCTCCCCGCTCTTGTCGTAAAGCAGGGATTTTTTGGAAGTGCACTGCTCCACCGTTTCTTCGGTAACGACGATCTTCTCCCCCGAAACGGTGCCGTTGAGCACCGCCATTTCCAGCGTGGAGAGCGCGGCGCGCGCGTCGCCGTTGGAAAACGCGGCGATGGCATCGATGAGTTTATCGGGCATTTCCACCTGCTGGTTGCCGAACCCGCGCGGGTCTTTGAGCGCGTGGCGGAGAAGGTCTGCAACCTCTTCGGGTTTAAGCGCCTGCAATACGAACCCCGTTCAGCGGGAAAGAAGCGCCCCGTTGACTTCAAAGGAGGGGTTTTCGGTCGTCGCGCCGATGAGGATGATGCTGCCGCGCTCCACGAAGGGCAGAAACGCGTCCTGCTGCGCCTTGTTGAAACGGTGGATTTCGTCCACGAAAAGAATGGTCTTTTCCCCGAAAAGGCGGTTCTTTTCCGCCTGCTCCATCACCTGTTTGATCTCTTTGATGCCGCTCGTAACCGCGGAAAAATCGATGAATTTCGCCCGCGTGCGGTTGGCGATGATGCGCGCGAGCGTGGTTTTCCCCACGCCCGGCGGCCCCCAGAAGATCATCGAGCCGATTTTATCGCCCTCGATGAGGCGGCGGAGCACCTTTCCCTCCCCTAAAAGATGCTTTTGCCCGCAGTATTCTTCGAGCGTCTGCGGGCGGAGCCGCTCGGCAAGGGGCTGTTCCGCCCGGTTTTCAAAAAGCGTACCCTGCTGTTCATACATATCCGTTTCCTCCGCGGGCGGAGCGCCCGCCTGAAAATCGCGCCGCCCGCGAAGCGGACGGCGCCGATGACGATGTTTCCCGATACACGCGGTTTACATTCCCTTTACTTCGAAAGCGGGCATCGTTTTTCCCGCAAATTCGGAATCCATAATGCCGAGCTGCTTTTTCACGATGCCCCGCATATGCACCGCGGGTCCGAGGCAGTATTTTGAAAATTCCCCGCGGTTTACGTCGCTCTCCTTTTCCCAATGCGGGAAAAGCAGTTTGATGAACGCCGAACACAGTCGTTTCACGGCGGTTACGTCCCGCGTGTCCGCGCCTGCCGGCGTGAGAATCAGCCTGTCCGCAAGCGAGCGCGCCGTGAGGTCCTCGCGCAAAGCGTGCAAAATCTCCGCGAAATATTCGGTATTGAGCGCCCAGCCGCACATCTTTTTATCCTCGCTCATGCGGGGCACTTTCCAGCCTTCCAGAAAGCCGTGGAACCTGTCGATGAGCGCGGAATCGTGAAACACTTCGGGAAGGGTGGAAAACATATCGGAATTTACGTTCATACTGCTCTGCGCGATGTTGCCGAGCAAAATCACGCCCGCGTCCCCCTTGCCTTCCTTCACGCCCACGGTGTAAACGCCGCTTTCGAGGTATCCCTTCATCGCGCCCTGCATCTCGCTCACGTCGCCGAAACGGATGGTGGCGATCTCGTCGAGCGCGACGTAGTCGTAATTGCTCACCAGCCCTTCCTGTTTGAGCATCATATCGTAAAACATTTTGGCGCGGGTCATCACGCCGCCCGAAGCCAGCCAGCCGCGCTTGCTGATTTTGGAAAAGAGATAGGATTTCCCCGTGCCCTTGGGCGCGAGTTCGATGAGATTGAGCCGCTTTTCCGCAAACGGCAGCAGCCGCGTGAGCATGGCGAGTTTTTCTTCTTCCGTGCAAAAGCCCGCGGCGTTGTAGTCCACCGCGCCGAGGAGGATATCGATCCACTCCGCCGTATCGAAATACGCCCGCGCCTTTTTATAATATTCCAGATCGATTTTGTACGGGCGGAAATCCTTGAAGTCTTTGAGCGAGATCACGCCTTCGCTCTTCTGCCCGCGCAATACGGTTTCGTAGCCCAGCGTGATGATGCCCCACACCGGCCCGTTGGACGAGAGGAAGGGCTCCTTGCAGCGCTCCCACACGTCGGGGGAAATGCGCGTTTCGTCGTGCGAAACGCCGAAATCGGGCAGGGAAAAGGTTACCCGCCCGCTTCTGATATCCCTGAGCGCCTCCGCCTTGCCCACGAATTTCACCTCTTTACCGCCGCTCACCATCTCGTCCAGAAGGGCGGGCCAGTCGGCTTTTCTCGGCAGCACTTCGCGGATCTTGCGCGAAACGAACGCGGCGTTCAGCGAACCGTCCGCCGCGGAATATTTTCGGATAAACCAATCGCGGATAAAAGAGGGAATGCTTAAAATCGCGAACTGTTCGAGCGCGGCGTCCTTTTTCACGCACATCCCCTCGAAAACGCTTTTCAGTTTCTCTTCCGCGCCGTTTTTCGGATTTTCCATATCACACCCTCAGATCTTTCGCAATACTTTTGCACTTTTCGAGGAAATCGAGGATGATATCCGCGGGAATGGCGAAATTCATCCCCTTGGCGTTGTCTATCCCCGCAACGATGGCGCCGATGACCTCGCCTTCCTCGTCGAACACGGGGCCGCCCGAATTGCCGTGATTGGCGGCGCCGTCCGTCATGAAACGGGGCTTGCCGTTGACCATTCTGCGTTTATCGCTGATGATGCCGCTCGTGATGCACGTGCCCATACCGAGCGCGTTGCCGATAACGTACAGTTTCTGCCCGTTGCGCAGTTCGCCCTCCGCGAACGTAACCCCCTTCATACGGGAAGGAGGATTTTTCAGGCGGATGAGCGCGAGGTCTTCCCCCGAACCGCTGCCGCCCCTGTCGTCGCCGAGCACGACGATCTCCGCGGGAACGGTTTTGCCGCAAACGTATGCTTGGATATCGTGAATCGGCCTGCCGTTTTCGGTAACGACGTGGGTGTTCGTAACGGCGTATCCCCTTTTCCCCACGGCAAAGCCCGAACCCGCATAGCAGTTGCCGCCCGCGGTGCAGGTGAGTTCGATCACCGAATCGATACACGCGTCGAACACCGCTTCGCCGCCGTCCTTTTTCTGCGAAACGGGGGTGGCGGGCACGGGCGCGGCCTTTTGTTTCGGATAAGAATATTCGTTGCCGCAGCACGTGCAGCGGAGAACGACTTCGTCCTCCGTGTCCCTGATCACGGCGCATTCCCCGCCGCAGGTTTTACATTCCTTGTTCATACATTCCTCCTGCTATATGCCGAAATCGTCTTCTTCGATGCCCTTCACGAAAGTGATGTCTTTCACCGCGATCTTTTTGCCGTCGCCGTAAACTTCCGCGGGATACGTCCCCGCCGAAACGTTAAGCGTTTCGCTCACCCAGTTGTGCAGCCGCCGTTTGCAGGCGTATTCCGTGCCGCCGATTTTAAGAGAAACTTTCCCGAAATCCCCCCCGACGTAAAATTCCAGCACGGGAGGCTCTTCGGGAAGGAGGCGCACCGTCGTTTCCGCAAATTCTACTTCCGCTTTTGTTTCTTCGGGAGCGGGGGCGGGCGGCGCGCTTTTCAACCCGTTCGGGCGCGCTTGTTCCGCCGCGGCGGGCGTCGCCTTGATGCCCGCGTACGCTTCGAACTTCGCGATTTCCCGCCTGTCCACCGAAGGCGGCACCTGTTTCAGCGCCTTTAAAAAGTCGGCCTGCGTGATCTTCACGATGGAGCCCGAATCGATCGCTTTGAGAAGGGGGTCTTCCTTGGCGCGGTCGCACACCTCGTCGATATCCGCGCCGCTGTAACCTTCGCTCAGTTCCACCAGGCGGGCGATATCCACGCTGCCGTCCGTGGGCGCGTTTTTAATGGATTTTTCAAAGAGGAACCGCCGCGCGGGCGCGTCCGGCAAAGGCACATAGATTTTTTGGGAAAAACGCCCCGAGCGCATGGCGGCCCCGTCGATATCCCAGGGGCGGTTGGTCGCGCCGAGCAGCAAAAGATTGGGATTTTTGCCCACAAACCCGTCGATCTGCTGCAAAAATTCGTTCACGCGCTTGTCGTTGTGCGTATCCACGCCGCGCGTGCCGATGAGCGAATCCATCTCGTCGATGAAGATGATGGCGAGGGGGTCTTTTCGCGCCGTTTCAAAGAGCGAATTGATGTTCTTTTCCGATTCGCCCACCCATTTGCTCACGACGTCCGACCCCTTCACGGCGTAAAACTTCGCGCCCACTTCGCAGGCAATGGCCTTCGCGATCATGGTTTTGCCCGTTCCCGGAGGGCCGTAAAGGAGCACGCCGCCGCCCGTCTTTTTGCCGTACGCGGCGTATTTATCGGGATATTTGAGCGGATTGATCATACGGGTGGTGATGGCCTTTTTCACGTCTTCCAGCCCGGCGATGTCCGAAAAATGCACGTTCGGAATCTCCGCCGCCGCCCACTCTCTGCCGCCGTCCTCTTCCCCCTGCGTTTTTTCTTTGGGAGAAAGTTCTTTCTGAAACCGCCTGTTTTCGATGCCGGCTTCCACGTTTTCGGCGATCTCCATCAGGCGTTTCGCGCGCTCCACCCGCGCCTTTTTCAGTTCGGGAGAGGAGAGTTTTGCGAGTTTTAAGAGCGTTTCCGCCGCCAGAAGATAGTTCCGCTTGGCAAGCTCCGCGTTGCCTTCCTGCTGCGCGCGCTTGGCGTTTTCGTAATACAGATTGAACTTGTCGTTCAATAAATTCACGCTGATGTTATCCATTTATTTTCCCCAAATCCGCGCCGATCCCCCGCCGGGCAGCCCGCCCGCGCGGAAAAACGGCTCTTTAGATCAGACTTCGGAATCGATCTTCTTTTTAAGCGCTTCGAGTTCTTTGTCGATGGCGTCGTCGTCCAGCTCGTCCATTTCGGCCTGCCTGTCGATGAGCTCTTTGATCTCCTTGTCGTCTATGGAATCCGTGCTGCCCTGCGCGCTCTTAAAGGTATCCTGGCTGGTTTCCATAAACATATCCATCTGCTCGGCCTGGCGTTCGGCGTTGCCCATCGCCAGCTCGAACTGCTTTTGCACCTTGATGAATTCCTTTTCGTCCGCGAGTTTTGCCATTTCCTTGCTCAAAACGCTCATACCGCCCAGAAATTCCTTGGTCATCATGGTCATATCCTTCATCTGGGAGGTGATTTCGAAATTCAGCAGCATCTCCTGCGCGCGTTTCTGCTGCAAAAGCGTCATCTTATACCCCGTGAGCGCGAGGTTATACTGCGCGTCCAGCCCGTTTTTCTTGGCGGTTTTCGCCTTTTCCACGAAAACCTTTTTCTGCTCTTCGAGCGTGTTGATCTGCTTGTTCATCGTGTTGATCGTGCGCTTGATGAGCATCTTCTTTTCGATCTCTTTTTCCTGTTTGCTTTTGAAAAGCGCCATTTTCCGTTCTCCCTTTCTTTTTTATGCGCCCTTTATTCCAGCTTTTCGCCCTGCGGGCCGCTCGGCGCGGAAGACATATTGCGCTCGTCTTCCAGTTGATCTTCCGTTTCAAACATCGCCAAAAGTTCGTCGTCGTGATTAGCTACGCCGTAAATCTTTTCGTTCTCCACATAGCCGCTCTGCACTTCCATCCACGTTTCGTCCGCCGCGGTGAGCACGTTTTCGCCCTGCACGCGGGTGTTGAGCGCCTTGTTCAAACATACCGCCAGCCCGCGCTGATCGGCGAGCAGGTTGCCCAAAGACACCTTGCCCGTGTTCGCGAAAAACGTGTTGTCGTCTATCGAAGTTTTGAGTTTGCGCAGCAGTTTCACGTTGTATAAAAGATACATGCCGCGCTTCACGTCCGATTCGTTTTCCTCTTTCAGATCGTTGATCTTTTTCGCATAGAAAAGCCTGAGCTCGCGCGATTTTTCCTTCCGCCCCTTTTCCATCAGGTCGTTGATCTGTTTCGCGCGCTCCGTGATGCCCGTTTCGATATCGGCTTCCTGCTTTTCCAACGTGCAGATCGCCTCCACGACGTCTTCCCTCTTCAGCTTGTCGAATTTACTCTTGAAAGGCCACATACCGCGCTCCTACCTGTTCGTATAGACAGAGCGCTCCGCGACGAGGAGCCTGACGTCCTCCAGATATTTTTCCGCCTTGCCGCTGCCTTCCTGGCCCTTGGTTTTGGTCAGTTCGATTTTCAGATCGCCGAGCAGGTTTTTGATCTTCCCGTCGATGGCCTGCACCTTTTCTTCCTTGGAAGGGGAAAGGTATTTGAGTTTTTCCTGTAAACTCTTCAGCTCGGAAACGAGTTCTTCCTTGCCGTTCGCCAGCACGAGCAGCACCTCCACGGACTGCGCGTTCGCGTTCACGATTTCGCGGCTGTCCATCACGACCGCCTTATCCGACTTCTTTTTCTTGAATAATCCGAACAATCCCATTTTTCACTCTCCTTGAAAAGTTTCTTACAGTTTGGTTCCGCACTTCTTGCAGAAATGCGCCGTGAGTTTGTTTTCCGCATGGCAGGAAGGGCACACCTTGCAGGTGAGCGGCGAACCGCATCCGTCGCAGAACATATCCCCCTCTTCGTAGGGCGCGCCGCATTTGGGGCAGCGGAGCTGCGTTTTCGCCGCGGGCGCGCCGCCCGCTTTGGGCTCCCAGCCGCGCTCTCTGCACACGTCGAGATACTTTTCGTAATCGGTGGACTGCAATTCCCGCAGCCACTTTTCGCGCTCCCATTCCTTTTCGTCCTTCCGCTCCTGCTCTTCCTTTTCCTCGCGGCGGGCGCGCTCTTCTTTTTC
>CALVZR010000164.1 GCA_944372565.1 uncultured Clostridia bacterium
AAAACAAAGTTTCGGCAAAGGTGCGCCTGATCGACTGCGTGGGCTATCTCGTGGACGGCGCGATGGGGCACGAGGAGGAGAAAAAGCCCCGCCTCGTGAAAACGCCGTGGAGCAGCAAGGAAATGCCCTTTGAAAAGGCGGCGGAACTCGGCACGCGCAAGGTCATCGCGGAACATTCCACCATCGGCGTGGTGGTGACGACGGACGGCAGCATCGGGGAGATCCCGCGCGCGAACTACGTGGCGGCGGAAGAACGGGTGGTAAAGGAGCTGAAAGCGCTCGGCAAGCCCTTCGCCGTGGTGCTCAACGTGAAAGACCCTTCGGAAAAAGCGAGCGTGGAACTGCGCAATTCGCTGGAAGCGAAATACGGCGTTCCCGTGGTTCTGGTCAACGCCACGCAGCTTGAAATGGAGCAGATCACCGATATTCTGGAAAAGATCCTGTACGAATTCCCGCTGCAATGCGTGGATATCGAACTGCCGAAATGGATGCGCGCGCTGCCCTGCGATAACAAGATCATCCGCGAGATCACCGAAAAGCTCAAAACCGCCACCGCGGGCATGGCGAAAATGAAGGACTATGCCGCCCTCGGCGAGATGTTCGGGGAAGAGGAAAAGCTGAGCAATCCCGAACTTTCCGAAGTCTGCCTGGGAGAGGGGCGCGCGGTGTATTCCCTTGCGGCAAAGCCGGGGCTTTTTTACGACGTGCTCACCGAGGAGTGCGGCGACGAGATCAAAGACGATTATCAGCTGATCAGCTACGTCAAATCGCTCGCGGAAGCCAAGCGGGAATACAGCAAGATCAAAGACGCGCTCAAAAGCGCGGAGGAGAGCGGCTACGGCATCGTTACGCCCACGGTGAACGAACTTTCCCTTTCGGAGCCCGAACTCGTCAAGCGCGGGGGAAGTTACGGAGTGAAACTGAAAGCCACCGCGCCCAGCCTCCACATTATGAAAGTGGATGTTTCCGCGGAGGTCAATCCCATCGTGGGAACGGAAAAACAAGGCGAGGAACTCGTCAACTACCTGATGAAGGAATTTGAAAGTAATCCGCAGGGGATCTGGGATACGAATATGTTTGGCAAATCGCTGTGCGATCTTATGGAAGAAAGCCTTTCCGGCAAGATCAAAGCCATGCCGGAAGACGCACGCGGCAAGATGTGCAAAACACTGAGCAAGATCGTGAACGAAGGCGACGGCGGCATCATCTGCATCCTGCTGTAACGGCGAAGGAAAACCTCCCGGAATAAAAAGGGCCCGCTTTTTCAAGCGGGCTTTTTGGGTGGAAAAATACGGGGCGAGGCGTTTGGGTAAAAAAGTACGGAGTACGGCCGTTTGGGGAAAAATACGGGGCGCGGCGGCGTTTTTTTCGGCGACGGGCGGTTCTCCGCGCGGCGCAAAAACATCAAAAATAGATATAAAAGCAACAAAAAAAGTATTGCGGAAAACTTTTTCGCGTGATAAAATAAAAACGATATCGTAAAACGCGATACCGTAAAATCACAAGTTGCGCGCCGCAGACGGAAAACAGCCGCGGCGCGGGGAGGAAAAAATGGTTACGTTTGCCATCGTCGGCTTCGGCAGCCGCGGCAGGCTCTTTGCAGATCTGATCTCGCGCGATCCGCAGGCGAAACTTATCGCCGTTGCGGAACCTTTTGCTCACGGCAGGGAACTGTCCGCAAAATACGGCGTCCCCGAAAATATGCGCTTTCGCGGGGCGGACGAATTTTTCAAGGCGGGCAAACTGTGCGACGCCGTGTTCATCTGCACGCAGGACGCCCAGCATTACGACCACGCCACGAAGGCGCTCCGCCTCGGTTACGACGTGTGCCTGGAAAAACCCGCCGCGGTGAATATCGAAGAGTGCGTAGGCATCCGCGATCTCGCAAAAAAGCTCGGCAGGAAGGTGATGCTCACGCACGTTTTAAGATACGCGCCTTTCTATAAAAAAATCAAGGAACTCATCGACGGGGGCTCGCTCGGCAAGGTCGTAACGATCAATCAGACGGAAAACATCGCCTACTGGCATTTCGCTTTGAGTTACGTGCGCGGCCCGTGGCGGAAAATGGAGGACAGCACGCCCACCATCATCGCCAAGTGCTGCCACGATCTGGATATTCTCGGCTGGCTGATGGGGGAAAAGTGCGTTTCGGTGAGTTCTTTCGGCTCCCTTTCTTATTATAACGAAAAGAACGCGCCCGAAAAGAGCGCAAAATATTGCGTGGACTGCGACCCTTCCGTGCGGGAAAAATGCCTTTACAACGCATTCAAGGTCTATCCGGAACGCGTGCAGAAAGCGGTGGTCGGCGGGCTTTCCGAATACGGGGACAGGGATATTTACGAATTGCTTTCGGACAGGAAGCACGTCTGGGGGCGGTGCGTTTTTCACGGGGATAACGACGCGGTCGATCATCAGGTGGTCGATCTGCTCTACGAAAGCGGTGCGACCGCGCACCTCACGATGACGGCGTTTTCCGAGCGCTGTTACCGTTTTATAAAGGTGCACGGAACGGAAGGCGAAGTTTACGGGGATATGGAAGAGGGCGTTCTGCACTTCACCCGTTTCGGCGGAAAGGAAGAGCTGATAGACGTAAACAAGGGCGCGGACGTCGCTCTGGACGACGGCCACGGCGGCGGGGATTATTACCTCTACCGCGATTTCAAGGAATATATCACGACGGGAAACCAGAGCGTTTCGAGAACGTCCATCGAAAAATCGATCGAGAGCCACGTGGTGGGCTTCCTCGCGGAGGAGAGCCGCAGGCGGGGCGGCGAGGCGATGCGCGTGCAGGAGTATGAGTAAAGAGCGGCAGTATCGCTTTAAAAAAAGAAGCGCGGAGCAAAAAGCTCCGCGCTTAACATTTTTTTTAGCCGCATCGCGCCGCAGCGCGGGGCGGTTCAGTTTTTTACGAGCAGTTTTTCGAGGAGCACCACGCCGAGATACATCAGCGTGGCGAGCAGACATAAAACGACGGTAGCCGCCATCACGAGGGCTAATTTGAAGACCTGCCCGCCATAGACGATGAGATAGCCCAGTCCCGCTTTGGAGGTCATATATTCGCCCATCACGGAACCGATCCACGCCATACCCACGTCCACTTTCAGCGTGCCGATAAAGGTCTTCGCGCTTCCCGGCAGCACGAGTTTTCTTAAAATCTGGAACTTGCTCGCGCCCATGGAGCGCTAAAGGAGAACCTTTTCGGGGTCGGTGGCGAGAAACCCGCCGAGCATATTGATCACCGTGACGATGATGCCGATGAGCACCGCCATCAGGATGATGGATTTGCTGCCGCTGCCGCACCACACGATGATGATCGGCCCCAAGGCGATCTTCGGCAGCGCGTTGAGCACGATGAGGTAGGGCTCGAAAACCCGCCTTAAAATTTCGGACCACCACAGCACGAGCGCGATGAGCGTTCCCAAAATCACGGCGATGAAAAAGCCGATCAGGGTTTCGTACAGCGTGATGCCGATATGATAAAAGAGGTTGTCGTTTTTGATGAGGTCGGCGATGGTCGTCGCGATGCGCGAAGGGCTGCTGCTGATAAACGCATCGATCGCCCCCGTATCGGCGAGCACCTGCCAGAGCAGGAGAAACGCCGCGAGAAAGCCCAGCCCCAAAGACCACACCGCCGCCGAACGCCTGCGCATCTTTTTCAGATAGAGGAGATGGTCGGGCGAAAACTGTTTTTCAGTGTTTTTTTTCATTCGTTCAGCTCCTTCCAAAGGCGTTCGAACCATTTCCCGAACCCGGGCAGCTCCCTGCGGGCGAGCGGCGTTTCGCCGCCGAGGTCGATTTCGTGCACGGCTTTCACCGAGCAGGGGCGGGGCGTGAGCACGATAATGGTATCGGACATGGAAATTGCCTCGGAGATATCGTGCGTGACCAGAATGGTCGATTTGCCTTCATCTTTGATGATCTTGTAAACGTCGTTGCACACGGACAGCCGCGTCTGGTAATCGAGCGCGGAAAACGGTTCGTCGAGGAGGAGAATATCGGGGTCGAAGGAAAGCGTTCTGATCAGCGCGGCGCGCTGGCGCATCCCGCCCGAAAGTTCGGAAGGATAGTTCTTCCTGAACTCGTAAAGCCCGTATTTTTTCAGCAGTTCCTCCGCGTAATCCACGTGCTTTTTATCGAGCTTTTTCATAATCTCCAGCGGCAGGAAGATGTTTTTTTCGATCGTCCTCCAGGGGAAGAGCTGATCCCGCTGCAGCATATACCCGTAGCGCGGATTTTCGCGCTTGCAGGAAATCGTTCCGTGCGTCGGGCGCATCAGTCCCGCAATGAGGGAAAGAATGGTCGTTTTGCCGCAGCCGGACGGCCCGATCACGGAAAGGAATTCGCCTTCGCGCAGAGAGAAAGAAAGGTCTTTTACGGCTTTGATCTCGTCGGTTTTCGTCTGATAGGTCAGCGAAACGCCCTTTATTTCCAGAAGTGTTTCTTTCATCGTTCTTCTCCCGTGTCGGATGTTTTTCAGCCGAATATTGCCTCGGCGTAAGAATTGTTCACGATTTTTTCAAACGGCACCCGTTCGTCGAGTTCGCCGGAGTTCTGCATAATGTCCTGCAAACGGTTGAAACTTTCCTCGCTCATGGTCAGATCGTCCGTCCATGCGTCGATGGCCTTGTAGCTCGTTACCGAGGTCGTGAGCGATTCGAGGGAAGTGGAGGGGAACTGTCCGCGGATGGCCTCGGCGATCTCCGCGTCGGTCGCGTCCGCCATAAAGTCGTATGCCTTTTTGAGCGCGCCGAGGAAGGCGTTGATCACGTCGGTATTGTCTTCGATATAACTTTGCTTGGCGACGAAAGAGGTGTAGGGAACTTCGCCCGCGCCTTCGCCCACGCTCGCCACCACGAAGCCCTTGCCCGCCTTTTCGTATTCGGAGGCGAGGGGTTCGAACATCGTGCAGTAATCGCCCGTGCCTTCTTCGAAGGCCGCGGTCATCAGGTCGAACTGAACGTCCGTGATGAGCGTGCAGTCTGTGCCGTCTTCCAGCCCGTGCTGATTGATGAGGTATTCGAAAGTCATCAGGGGAACGCCGCCCGGGCGCCCCGCGAGGATGCCTTTGCCGCGCAGATCTTCCCATTTGAAGTCCGGTTCGTCCACGCGGGAAACGAGGAAAGAACCGTCTTTTTGCGTGAGCTGGCCGAAAACCATCGGGTAATCGGTTTTTCCCTGCGCATATACGTACAAACTGGATTCGGGCCCCATCAGGCCGATCTGCGCGCTGTTCGAGAGCACCGCGGTCATCACCTTATCCGCGCCGCCCCCGTTGGTCAGGCTGATCTTGAGGCCGTTTTCTTCGAAATATCCCTTTTCGATGGCGACGTACATCGGCGCGTAGAACACCGAGTGCGTCACTTCGTTGAGTTCGATTTTTGTCAAACCGTCGTCGCCCTCTTTGCATCCCGCGAAGGGAACGGCGCACAGGGCGACAGTCAAAATTGCAGCAATAAGTTTTTTCATGTTGCTTCTCCGAAAAAATTTTAGTATAGTTCATTGTAT
Organism: uncultured Clostridia bacterium; assembly: GCA_944372565.1. GTDB lineage: Bacteria > Bacillota > Clostridia > Christensenellales > Borkfalkiaceae > UMGS775. Next base: position 5,506 of record CALVZR010000164.1, read on the forward strand.
GAAATCCCGATTACATTTGACAATCTCCGCGAAGTTTACTATAATAGATTCCAAAGGTTTTAACGCGTTCGGAGAAAATTTATGGAAAAAACGTATAATCCAGGCGGTTTTGAAGAAAAAATTTATAAAAACTGGGAAGAAAAGGGATATTTCTCCGCGAAAGTGGATCCCGGAAAACTTCCCTTCACCATCGTGATGCCGCCGCCGAACATCACGGGGCAGCTCCACATGGGGCACGCGCTGGACGAAACATTGCAGGATATCCTTATCCGCTTTATGCGGATGCGGGGGTATTCCGCGCTGTGGCTGCCCGGCACCGACCACGCGTCTATCGCCACGGAAGTGAAGATCGTGGAACAGCTCGCGGAAGAAGGGCTTACGAAACAGGACGTCGGCAGGGAAGAATTTCTCCGCCGCGCGTGGGCGTGGAAGGAAAAATACGGCGGGAGGATCGTGGAGCAGCTCAAACGCCTCGGCTCTTCCTGCGATTGGGACAGGCTGGCGTTCACTATGGACGAGCGTTGTTCCCGCGCGGTGCGCGAAGTGTTCGTAAACCTCTACGAAAAGGGGCTGATCTACCGCGGCGCGCGCATCATCAACTGGTGCCCCGAATGCAAAACCGCGCTATCGGACGCGGAAGTGGAATATTCCGAGGAAGTTTCCTCGCTCTGGTAGATCAGGTATCCCGTGAAGGGAGAGGACGCTTTCGTAACGGTGGCGACCTCCCGCCCGGAAACCATGCTGGGGGACACGGCGGTCGCCGTCAACCCCAAGGATAAGCGGTATTCCAAACTGCTGGGGAAAACGCTCGTTCTGCCCATCGTGAACAAGGAAATCCCGCTCATCGCGGACGAATACGTGGAAACCGATTTCGGTACGGGCGCGGTGAAGATCACGCCCGCGCACGATCCCAACGACTTTGAAGTGGGTCTGCGGCACAACCTCGAAGTCATCAACGTTTTGAGCGAGGACGGGAGAGTCAACGCAAACGGCGGCAAATACGAGGGGATGAAAGTGCTCGAAGCGCGCAAAGCCATCGTGGAGGAACTGGAAAAACTCGGGCTGCTGGTCAAAACCGAAGAACTGCGCCACAACGTGGGGCATTGCTATCGCTGCCACACCGTGGTGGAACCTCTCGTTTCCAAGCAGTGGTTCGTGAAGATGAAACCGCTCGCCGAACCCGCGATAGACGCGGTGAAGAAAAAGAGCATCGCCTTCACGCCCGACCGTTTCTCCAAAATCTATTATAACTGGATGGAGAACGTGAAGGACTGGTGTATTTCCCGCCAGCTCTGGTGGGGGCACAGGATTCCCGCGTTTTACTGCGACGACTGCGGGGAAATGACCGTTTCTAAGCAGGATATTACGGTGTGCCCGAAGTGCGGCTCCGCGCATATCCGCCAGGACGAGGACGTGCTGGATACCTGGTTTTCCTCCGCGCTCTGGCCGTTTTCCACCCTCGGCTATCCCGAAAAGACTGCCGATCTCGATTATTTTTATCCGACGGACGTGCTCGTCACGGCGTACGACATCATTTTCTTCTGGGTCGCCCGAATGATTTTTTCGGGGCTGGAACATATGAAGCGTATCCCGTTCAAAGACGTGCTCATCCACGGGCTGGTGCGCGACGCGCAGGGCAGGAAGATGAGCAAATCGCTCGGCAACGGCATAGACCCGCTGGAAATCATCGATAAATACGGCGCGGATACCCTCCGCTTTTCGCTGGCGAACGGCGTTGCGCCGGGCAGCGATATGCGCTTTTCGGAAGAAAAACTCGAGGGCGCGCGCAACTTTATGAACAAGATCTGGAACGCCTCCCGTTTCGTGCTGATGAACGCCGAGGGGAAGGACGTGACGGAATTTAAAAACTGCCGCCTGACGATCGCGGACAAGTGGATTCTGGCAAAACTCAACCGCGTGATCCGCGAAGTGACGGTGAACGTGCAGAAATACGAGATCGGCATCGCGCTCGGTCAGCTTTACGACTTCGTGTGGAGCGATTTCTGCGACTGGTATATCGAACTGACCAAGCCCGTGTTGTACGGCGGCGACGAGGCGAAACGCAGTCAGACGCTCGGCGTGCTCCTGCACGTGCTCACGGAAACGCTCAAACTGCTGCATCCCTTCGTGCCCTTCGTGACGGAGGAGATCTATCAGAATATTCCGGGGCACGGGGAAAGCCTGATGATCTGCGAATTCCCGCGCTACAACGCGAAAAACAATTATCCCAAGCAGAAAAAGGATATGGAGGCGGTGATGGAAATCATCAAATCCATCCGCAACATCCGCGCGCAGGTGGGGGCGGCTCCCTCCAAGAAGGTGAACCTGTACGTGAAGACGGCGTATAAAAAACTCGTGAAGGATACGGCCGCCTATATCGAAAAACTCGCGGGCGTGCAGGAGATCGCCTTTATCGAGAGCAAGGAGGAACTGCGCGAAAAGACCGTTTCGCAGATCGCGGACGGGTTCGAGCTGTATATCCCGCTCGGCGAACTCGTCGATACCGAAAAGGAGATCGCGCGGCTCAAAGGCGAACAGGAAAAGGCGGAAGAGGAGATCCGCCGCGCGAGCGCGAAACTCGCCAACACGGGTTTTCTGGAAAAAGCGCCGAAGGAACTCGTGGATAAGGAGAGGGAAAAACTCAACAGGTTTATCGACCTGCGCAAAAAACTCATCGAGCAGATTAAAAGTTACGAAAGCTGAACTTTCTGCCCGCGAACAAAAAAAGGCGCGCCCGGAAACGGGCGCGCCTTACAAAAATTTTCGGTTTTTCAGTATTCGAATACGCCGCAGTCGATGATGCGAAGATCGGTATCCTTGGAGGCGACGGAGAGGATAAAATTGCCGCAGCGGACGGTTTTGGTCTTTACGGACTGCAATTCGCCGTCGTAATACACGTCGTCGCCGTCGATGGAAATCTTTTTCAGTTCCGCGGCGATCGAGGCTGCCTTATATTTCACAAAACTCTCCGCCTTGGTCCACAGCGTGTAAAACTGCTCCTCGTTTTCGGGAACGATGCCGAAATATTTTTTTGCCAGGCGGGAATGATCGGCGGGGCGGAGTTCTTCGATGTCGATGCCCAGGCGGCGCTTGCCGATGCCCAGCGCCACGGTGTCCCCGCTGTGGGAGATGTTGAAGTAAACGTCCGCGTCCACGAGTTCGAGTTTGCCGTGCGGCGAGCGCACGAGGCCGGATTCGTCTGCTTTGATGCCGTAATCCTTTTCGAGCACGGAAAAGAGAAATTCGTGGGAGCGCTTTTTATCGCATTTTGCAAGGTAAATCTGAATCATATTTCTATTTTACAATAAAGTTTGCCCGTTGTCAAGGGCGAATTTTTGCGAAAAAATAAATTCGGAGGATAATTTATGGATTTCAATCAGATCTGGCAGGAAATCGTCGGGTGGCTGAGCACGAGCGGCGTGAAACTCGTGATCGGGCTCATCGCGTTTTTCATCGTCTGCAAGCTCGTGAACGGGCTGAGCAAACGCATCAAAAAACGCATGGAGAAAAAGGGCGTGGAAAAGACCATCGTCGTCGTCACTTACAAGATTTTGCGGGTGGGGCTGAAAGCGCTCGTCTTTATCCTGCTCCTCGGTTTCTGGGGCATCGACACGGCGGGCATCGGCGCGGCGATCGCGTCCGTCGGCGTGGCGGTCGGCCTCGCGATGCAGGGCTCGCTTTCCAACCTCGCGGGCGGCATTCTCATCATCATTCTGCATCCCTTCCGCCTGGGCGATTACATCGAGGCGCAGGGGGAAGAGGGCACGGTGGAGGAGATCTCCATTTTCTACACCTATCTCGCCTCTCCCGACAATAAGACCATTATGATCCCCAACGGCACGCTGCTCAACGGAAACATCGTGAATTATTCCAAGAAGAGCCTGCGGCGGGTGGATCTGCTGTATTCGGTCAGCTATGCGCAGGATTTTGAAAAGGCGAAGGCTGTGATCCTGGACGTGATCAAGAACAACGAAATGATTCTGACCGACCCCGAACCGCTCGTGCGGGTGAAAACGCACAACGCAAGTTCGATAGACATCGTCACCCGCGTGTGGGCGAACAGCGGCGATTATTGGAGCGTGTATTTCCAGATGCAGGAGGACGTGAAAAAGCGTTTCGACGCAGAAGGCATTGAAATTCCCTATCCGCAGCTCGACGTGCACCTCGATCAGACAGAAAAGAAAGAAGAAGCAAACTGAAACCCCTTTGCGGCGCGGTTCGGCGCGCCGCGGAAAACTCCCCCGTTTTCGGCAGAAAACGGGGGAGTTTTTGTCGTAAAACGCGCTTTTCCACCCGCAGTAGAGTGCGAAAAATCGCTCCACGGCAGGGCGGGGCAGCCGTAGAGGAAAAGCGGGGCGAAATGGAGTGTAATTTTCCGGCGGACGGCATATGATGGAAAAAAACGAAACAAAGAGGTGCTGAATATATGCTGAAAATCGCTGCGGACTCCTGTTCCAACATCACGATCGCCGAGGCAAAGGAACTCGGCATAGAACTCATTCCCCTGACCATCAATTTCGACGACGAAAGTTATCTCGACGAAGTGGAGATGAGTAAGAAGGAATTTTACGAGCGGCTGGTCGCGTCCAAGACGATGCCGAAAACTTCCCAGCCCTGCCCGTCTTTTTTTGAAGATCTGTTCACGCGGGCGAAGGAAAGCGGGGACGAAGTGCTGTTTATCTCGCTCTCTTCCAAATTGTCGGGCACGTATCAGACCGCCGTGCAGGCGAAGGAGCGCGTGGGGTACGGCGGGGTTTACGTTTACGATTCCGAGCAGGTGGGGGAGTGCGTTGCTTTCCTCGTGCTCGAAGCCTTAAAATATAAAGACCTGCCCGCAAAGGAAGTCATCGCAAAGCTGGACGAACTCAAAAAGCGCGTGCGCGTGTATGCGGTGATAGACACGCTGGAATATCTCCACCGCGGCGGACGGCTGAGCCGTTCGGTCGCCATCATCGGCTCTCTGCTCAACATCAAGCCGGTCGGCACGATGAAGGACGGAATGGTGAACATCGTTTCCCGCCAGCGCGGCGTGCTCAAAGCGTGCAATTTCATCCGCGACCTCGTGGAAGAGGACGGCGTCGATCCCGCCTATCCCGTCTATTACGGATATTCGCTCGACAACGCGAACTGCCGCACGCTCGTTTCCAAAATTTCGCAGACGCCCGAGGAGGACCTCGCGCGGGCGAAAAACCTTTCGCACGTGATCGGCGCGCATATCAGAGCGAACTTCGCGTATATTATGTATGTGAAAAGACAGGTATAAAACCCTTTTTTGCGGAAAAGAAAAGCGCCGCCCTTCACAATGAAGTGCACCCCGAAGTCTGGATAGACTTTTGGAGGCGCATATCATAAACGAAGGGCGGCGCTTTGAAATTTTTTTTCAGAATACGAGGGTGAAGGTGACGGACTTTTTATCTTCGACGGAAGCGGAAATCTTCCATTTGTTGATGTCCGCGATCTTCTTGGCGATGGAAAGCCCCAGCCCGCTGCCGCCCGTTTCGCGGTTGCGGGAATTGTCCGCGCGGTAGAACCTGTCGAAAATCTTTTCCTTCGCGTCTATGGAGATGGTGTTGCTGCGGTTATATACCGAAAACACCGCCTTGTTGTCGCCGCTCTTTTTTAAGGAAAGATAGATCTTGTCGTCGTCGGCATATTTGAGCGCGTTGTCGATGAGGATGGTCGCGATCTTTTCCACGGAATCCCTGTCGCAGGCGATCACGATGTTCGGCTCGAAATCGGTGACGATCTCCTTGTTCCGCTCGAAGGCGAGCGCGTCGAACTGCAGCGCGCATTTGGAGATGATCGCGCTCACGTTCTGCTCGCTCTTGTCGAGCAGCGCCTTGGTTTCGTCCATCTTGGCGAGGGAGAGGAGGTCGGAAATGAGCGAATTCATGCGGCGCGACTGGGCGCGGATATTATCGATATATTCGTTGTCCTGTTCGAGCGCGAGCACGTCCGCCGAGGCGGAGATGATGGAAAGGGGGGTTTTGAGTTCGTGGCTGGCGTCCGAAATAAAGCGGTTCTGCTGGATAAAGGCGTTCTGCACGGGTTTCATCACGAGATAGGAAAAGCCCCACACGATGAAAAAGAGCGCGAGATACGCCCCCGCGAGCACGAGCACGGTGAAAGTAACGGACTGGTCTTCAAAATTTTTTTCTATCGTGCGGTCGGCGGCGATGAAAATCGTGCTCTCGACTTTTTCCAAGATGGAGTAATACACGTTGCCGATCTGCCCGCGGTCTTCTCCCGCGGCAACCGCCTGATCGTAAAGCTCCATCACGCTTTCTTCGGTGAAACACGCCGAGTCGAAAATGATGTTTTCCTGTCCGCTCGCGGAAATGCGCAGAACGGCGGCACGCGGAACCTCCACGCCTTCGAGGGAGCCGCCCGGCTTTACCTTGATAATGATTTCGCCGAACGTGGCGTCCGCGCTCATGACGATGCGGTTATGAATGAGCCCGTAGGTCGCCGCGCCCATGATGATGAATATCCCGAGCAGGATAAACATCGTCACGGTGACGAACTTAACCCTGGCCGCCCTTAGCATTGTTTTCCTCCAGAATATAGCCGATCCCGCGGAGCGAGCGGATATTCACGCGGGAAGAAAGCAGGTTGAGTTTTTTGCGCAGAAAGGAAACGTGCACCTCGATGGCGTTGTATTCCGCCTCGCTGTCGAAACCCCAGATCTTTTCGATCAGCCTTTCCTTGTTGATTGCCTTTCCGCCGTTTAAAATGAGCATCTCCATAATCTGAAATTCCTTCTTGCCGAGGGAAATTTCCTGCCCGTTGCAGGAAAGCGAACAGTTGTCCCGATTGAAGGAGAGGTCGCCGAACACGAGCGTATCGCCCACGAACTGCGTCTTTCTGCGGAGCAGCGCCTTGATGCGGGCAAGCAGTTCTTCCGATTCGAAGGGCTTGGCGAGATAGTCGTCCGCGCCGAGATTGAGCCCGTATATTTTATCGTAGGTCTGCGATTTCGCGCTCAGCATCAGCACGGGGGTGGAGATGCGGTTGTTCCGGAGTTCGCGGATGATTTCGTATCCGTTCATCTTGGGCAGCATAATGTCCAGAATGATCACGTCGTAGATGTTGGAAAGGGCCTTGTCCAGCCCGTCCTCGCCGTCGTAGGCGCAGTCGGTATTGTAGTTGTTCTTTTTCAAGATGGCGGAAAGCGCCTTCACGAGTTGTACTTCGTCGTCCACAATGAGAATTTTCATACGATAAGTATCCCTCTATTGTCTGTTTTTTACAGTATAGCACGAAACCGTTGAAAATGGGTTGAAATTTTCGCAAAAAATTTTCGTTTCCGCGGAAAAAAAGGTTTCTTTTTCCGCAGACGGAATGTGAAAAGTTTACGAAAAATTTATTTTTCTTTCAATCGGGATTCAAGGTTCGCGCCTTATGATGGAAAAAACGGAACCAAAGAGCGATTTGCGAACGAGTCCGTTTTTCGGGAAAACAATTATGGGAAGAATCATCCTGCTCATCCTTTCGGTCTGCATCGCGCTGTTTTTGTCTTTCTCCAGCGTGAAAGACGAAAGCGACAGCCGCACGAAATCCGACGGCGCGGAAGTCGGCTTTGCCGATACGGCCGTGCGGACGGAAACGCCTTTGCAACGGGCGGAAACGGCGGGCGCGACGAAAATCGTTTTAAACGACGGCGGCTGTTCGGTGGAAGGAGAGGGCGCGCGCGTTTCCGCGGGCGGCGTATTCATCGAAGGCGCGGGCACTTACGTTATCAGCGGCACGCTGACGGACGGGCAGGTGTACGCGGAGGCGGAAGGCCCGCTCGAAATCGTGCTCGACGGCGCGAAGATCTCTTCCTCGAAGGGCTCGGCGCTCACCGTGCTGGGAGAACAGGCGCGCATCGTGCTCGCGGACGGGAGCGAAAACGAACTGACCGACGCGGAGAGCTACGGCAGCGGGGAATACTCCCAGGGCTGCGTCTTTGCGGAAAAGAATCTTGTGATCTCGGGCGGCGGCTCGCTCCGCGTGAACGGCAACTATGCCGACGGCATCGCGTGCGGGGAAGAACTTTTAATCGAAAGCGGTTCGCTGTGCGTGAGCGCGGCGCGCTACGGGCTGAAGGGCGGTTCGGTGCTGCTTTCGGGCGGCTCCGTGGTGTTCGCCTGAGCCGTATTTTTTGAAAAAATCCGGTAAAATCGCAAAAATTTT
>CALVZR010000165.1 GCA_944372565.1 uncultured Clostridia bacterium
AGATCGCGCAGAGCGCCGCCTCCACGATTTCGGGGGAAGAACGGTAATTTTTCGTCAGGCGGATAAAAGCGGCGTCGGGATGATCGGCTTTCAGGCGGCCGAAACAATCTGCCGCCGCGCCGCGGAAGGAATAAATTGCCTGATCGGGATCGCCGATCGCAAACAGCGTGCCGTTTTCTCCCGTCCACATTAAAATCAGTTCGTACTGCGCGGGGTTCACATCCTGAAATTCATCGACCAACAGATGGGAAAAATGCTTATTGGAAAGCCTTTGCGCGAGCGTTTCCGAAATCAGATCGTCATAATCGAGCGCGTTTTTTTCCCGCAGGCGGCGCGTGTATTCCTCCGCCGCGGCGGCGTGCGCCGTGTTCAGCTTGTTTTTATAAGCCGAAACGGCATCGAGAAAGGCGCGCGGGGAAAGCCCCGTGCCGAATTCTGCGGATACCTTTCCCGCAAGTTCGAGCGCCGCGGCGCGATCCGCCAGCGCAAAACGATCTTTCAGCAGGCCGTAGCACAGCGAATGGAAGGTGCCCGCGGCGATCTTTGCCGCGCGTTTCCCCAGCCGCTTTTCCAGCCTTTCTTTCAGTTCTTCGGCGGCGCGCACGGTAAACGTAACCGCGGTGATCTCCTCCGCCTTCACCCCCTTTTCCACCATACGGGCGATGCGCTCGACGAGCGTGCGCGTTTTGCCCGTGCCCGGCCCTGCGACGACCGCAACGACGCGCGCGCCGCACTCCGCCGCCTCTTCCTGCGCTTCGTTCCGCACGGCAGGCATGCTCTCTTCTTCTTTCGCCTCTTCCATCGGTTTCTTCCCCTGCTTTGCCGGCGCTTTTGTAACGGCAACTTCGGATAAACAGCTCATCTGCCCGACAAAAGAGGCGCGTTCTTTTTCGGTGAACAGCGAAATTTTCCCGTATTCCCCGTCGTATCCCGCGGCTTTATACACTTCGCCCGCCCGCAGTCTGCGGATGCCCTCCGCCGCGAGCTCCCCGCCCGCGCGGGCGATCTCGGAAATCTCCCGCTCGCGCAGGATCTCCGCCTCGCTGCCCAGGGCGAGCAGCAGTTTTTCGTAAAGTTTTTCCGTCTTTTCCGAACTTTCCGAAACGCCGAGCGAAGAAGCCAAAGCCTCTGGCAGGGGCATCAGATGTTCAAAGGGCTTTGCGCCCGGCAAAGCGAAATCCTCGCCGCGCGAGGCGAGTTCTTCCAGCCGATGGAGCACGCCCACCGTGATCTTCTTTCCGCACACGGGACATCTGCCGCCGTATGCGAGCGTTTCCTTCGGCGTGAGCCGCAGCCCGCACGCGCGGTGCCCGTCCAGATGATATTTTCCCTCTTCGGGAAAAAATTCTATCGTTCCCCCGAATCCTTCCCCCGTTTCGAGCGCGCGTTTAAGCGCGGGATAGGAAAGGGGCGCGGAAATGAGATTGCTTTCCCTGCCGAGTTTTGCGGGAGAATGCGCGTCCGAATCGGAAACGAGCGTATAGCCGTCCAGCGCGGGAACGCGGCGGTTCATGGGCGGATCGGAAGACAGCCCCGTTTCGAGCGCGCGGATATGCGGCGCGAGATCTCCGAAACACTCCTCTATGCTTTCAAAGCCCGAAAACGCGCCGAATACCGAAAAGTGCGGCGTCCAGATATGCGCGGGGATGAAAACGGCGTCCGCACAGACATCCAGCGTGAGCGCGAGAAGCTCCTTTGCGGAAATGCCGAGGATGGGCCTGCCGTCCGAACGGATGTTGCCCACCTGTTCGAGTTTGAGCGAAAGCCGTTCCGCCGCGTCGAGCGAGGGCAGAAGGATCACGCTGTGCACCTTGCGCACTCTGCCGTCCTGTTTATAAATGGTGCTGATCTCTCCCGTAACGACAAAGCGGGGAGAGATGGAAAATTCGCGGATATCGCGCAGCCGTTCGCTTTCTGCCAAACGGTAAAAGCCCTCTTCCGCGGGCACGAGTTTTGCCGCGAGTTCTTCCCGCCAGGCGGGGTGCGTGAAATCCCCCGTGCCCACGAGGTCGATGCCCTTGCGCCGCGCCCAGAAATCGAGGTGATTGAGGTCGCCGTTTTTGCTCGTCGCCCTCGAATATTTGGAATGAATGTGCAGATCCGCTATGTACATAGATACATTATAACGTATTTCCCCGCCGTTTGTAAACCGCGAAAGGAAAATTTTTACAATTTTTCCCGCGCGTGAAATTCAGCTACTTCCGCGCCCTTATTTTTTCCGCAGAGATCGTAAACGTTGTAAAACAATCTGCGGCACATATCTGCAACACGATTAAAACGTGTACACGACAGATCACACAGCGGCTGGATTCGATTAACGCCCGTCTTTTTTCCATAGAAAACACGCACCGCGCACAGCTCGCCCAGCAAACGATGCAGACGGCGTTGCTTGCAAAAATGGCTTCCTCTTCCGAGCAACTCTCCGCCGACGTGCGATATATGACGCACTTTCACTATTGAATCGGATCTCTTCAGGACTCTAAACACAATCTTTTACTTTACCGCAAAAACACCGCCCAAACGGCGCTTTTTTCTTCTCTTTCCAGCACCCCCGC